>NZ_JAAGPH010000101.1:0-30357 GCF_017104705.1 Burkholderia sp. Se-20373
TGGGGCTCGGCGACGTACTGCAGTTCTGCCGCTTCGTCGCGCCGCTCGCCGAACGCGTGCATCGCGAGGGCGGCCGGCTCGTCTGGAATACGTTCCCGCTGGTGGGCACGCTGATGCAGCGCAGCCTCGGCGCGCATGCGGACGCATTCAGCGCGGGCGGCGGCATTGAATTGCTGCCGGCCTTCGATTACGAAGTACCGCTGATCGGCCTGCCGCTAATGCTCGGCATGGAAGCGTCGACGCTCGCGTCGTCGGTGCCGTATCTGCGGGCCGATCCGCATGCGCGCGATGCGTGGCGCGCGCGGCTTGCGGGCGACCGCCGGCTGAAGGTCGGGCTCGTGTGGACGGGCAGCGCGGGGCACCAGCGCAATCCGTTCCGGCGGGTCGGGCTCGAGCGCTATGCCGACGCGTTCCGCGGGATCGACGGCGTCGCGTTTTATTCGCTGCAGCCGGGCGCGAGCGCGGATGTCGAGGCGGCGCGCGCGGCGGGCTTCGCGATCGAGGACGTCACGGCGGAACTGACGAGCTTCGACGACACGGCTGCGTTCATCGGCGCGCTGGATCTGGTGATCACCGTGTGCACGTCGGTCGCGCACCTGGCGGGTGCGCTCGGCGCGCGCACCTGGGTGCTGCTCGACGTGAATCCGCACTGGCCGTGGCTGCTCGAACGCAAGGACAGCCCGTGGTACCCGACCGCGACGTTGTACCGGCAACCGGTGTTCGGCGCGTGGGCGCCGGTGATGGAGGCGGTGAGCCGCGACCTGCGGCGCCTCGCCGCGCAGCCGGTTCAAGCGGAGGAGTCGACCCGGCAGGCCTGAGCGGCCGGCCGTATCGCGGCCGCGGGCCGCTGCTGCAAGTTGGCTTCGGCGGCGGCCGCCACGCACTGCGCGGCGGCCGCCCGTTACGTCATTCCGGCTGGTCGTCGCCGTTCTTGTTGCCGTTGCGCCGGCGCAGCCCGGGGCCGAACGTGAAGCCGAACGCGAGCAGCACGAGCGACACCGCGAGCACGATGTTGTTGCCGCTCGTCACGTACGGCGTGAAGCCGCTGGTGCCTTCGATCCGCACGTCGAGCGAGCCGATCGTGAACGGCTTCAGCTGCCCGAGCACGCGGCCGCGCGCATCGATCGCGGCCGTCATCCCCGTGTTGGTCGCGCGCAGCATCGGCCGGCCGGTCTCGAGCGAGCGCATCCGCGCGATCTGCAGGTGCTGGTCGAGCGCGATCGTGTCGCCGAACCACGCGAGGTTCGTCACGTTGACGAGCACGCCGGGCGGCTGCGGATTGTCGCGGATCGTCGCGGCGATTTCCTCGCCGAACAAGTCCTCGTAGCAGATGTCGGCCATCACGGGCTGGTTGTGCACGAGGAACGGCTTCTGCACGGGGGCGCCGCGCGCGAAATCGCCGAGCGGCATCTTCATCAGATCGACGAACCACCGGAAGCCCCACGGGATGAATTCGCCGAAGGGCACGAGGTGGTGCTTGTCGTAGTGATAGATGTCGCGCGAATTCGGCGTCACGCCGTACAGGCTGTTCGTGTAGTCGACGTAGTGACCGTCCTCGGTCACCGATGCGCCGACCGCGCCGAACAGCACGGCCGAGCCGGTCGTGTCGCTGAACTTGCGGATCGCGACGGCGAACGGCTCGGGCAGCTCCTGGATCATCACCGCGATCGCGGTTTCCGGCGTGACGATCAGGTCGGCCGGCTTCTCGATGATCATCTGCGTGTACATCTTGATCGCCGCGTCGATGCCCGCTTCCTCGAACTTGATGTCCTGCTTCACGTTGCCCTGCAGCAGCCGCACGGTGAGCGGCTTGTTCGCGGGCACGGTCCACGTGACCTGCGACAGGCCGAGACCGGCCGCGATCAGCGCGAGCGCGATGCCGGCCGGCGCGGCGATGCGCACGCGCGCATCGCCGGCGCGGGGCTCGGCAAGCGGCGACGGTCGGACGGCGGCGAGCGCCTGCACGACGAGCGCGGCGAACAGCGCGAGCACCCACGCGATCCCGTACACGCCGGCGACCGGTGCGAAGCCCGCGAACGGGCCGTCGACCTGCGGATAGCCGCTGGCGAGCCACGGGAAGCCGGTGAGGACGGTGCCGCGCAGCCATTCGCCGAGCGCCCAGGCGCTCGCGAACGCGAATGCGCCGTGCCAGGTCGGCGAGAACGGCCGCGGGTCGGGCGTGCGGCGATGCCATGCATGGCCCGCGCAGAACGACCACAGCCCGGCGGAGAACGCCGGGTACAGCGACAGGTACAGCGAGAACAGCACGAGCGCGCCGCCCGCGAGCGGCGCGGCCATCTCGCCGTACACGTGCATGCTGATGTAGAGCCACCAGATGCCGGTGATGAAGTTGCCGAAGCCGAACGCGCCGCCGGTGAGCGCGGCGCTGCGCCAGCTTGTGGTGCGTGTGAGCTGCGCGAAAAACCAGACGAATACGACGAGTTGCAGCCAGCCGCCGTGCGGCGTCGGTGCGAAGCTGAGCGTATTGGCTGCGCCGGCGAGCAGCGCGGCCGGGTAGTGCCAGCGCGGCAGCGCGCGGCCGGGAGTCGGCGCGAGCAGGCCGCCAGCCGGGCGGGACAGGATCGGATCGTCCATGTGAAGCGGAAGTGGGCGAGCGGTTGTGGAACGCGCGGCTGGCGCGCGACGGTCAGTCCTCGTGCGAGGTTTCGGCGCGACGGCTGGCGAGCGGGTTGCGGCGCACCAGCAGTACGTGGACCTGGCGCGCATCGCCGCGCTGGATCTCGAACACGAGGTTGCCGAGCTGCAGCTTTTCGCCGCGATGCGGGACGCGGCCGAAATGATGCGTGATCAGCCCGCCGATCGTGTCGACTTCGTCGTCGGGGAAATCGGTGCCGAACGTCTCGTTGAACTGCTCGATCTCGGTGAGCGCGCGCACGCGGTAGCGGCCGTCGGGCCCCGAGATGATGTTGCCGGCTTCCTCGTCGAAGTCGTATTCGTCCTCGATGTCGCCGACGATCTGCTCGAGCACGTCCTCGATCGTGATCAGGCCCGCGACGCCGCCGTATTCGTCGACGACGATCGCGAGGTGGTTGCGGTTCACGCGGAAGTCGTGCAGCAGCACGTTCAGGCGCTTCGATTCGGGAATGAACACGGCCGGGCGCAGCATCCCGCGCACGTCGAATTCCTCTTCGGCATAGAAACGCAGCAGATCCTTCGCGAGCAGCACGCCGATGACGTTGTCGCGGTTCTCCTCGTACACGGGGTAGCGCGAGTGCGCCTTCTCGAGGACGAACGGGATGAAATCTTCGGGCTTGTCGGCGATGTTGATCGCGTCCATCTGGGCGCGCGGCACCATGATGTCGCGTGCGCACAGGTCGGATACCTGGAAAACGCCTTCGATCATCGACAGCGAATCGGCGTCGATCAGGTTGCGCTCGTGGGCGTCCTGGAGGATTTCCAGCAGCTCGCCGCGGGATTCGGGCTCGGGCGAGATGAAGTCGGTCAGGCGCTCGAGCAGCGAGCGCTTTTCTTGCGGTTTGTCGGTTAGCTTACGACTGGGATACGAATCGTTCATGGTGGTGCGCCCGGGTCATGCCGGAGCGCGCTGTCACGGAGTAGGCAAGGATACACCAAGGGCACGACGCGACCGTGTCACACCGGCCGCACGGCCAGGGTGGGCGGCTCGCGCGGGCCCCGCTCGTGGACGGCTGCGCCGGGCGCGACGTCGTCCTCGGTTCCATCCTATCTCAGAACGGCGCGGCGGGGCAGCGGCGGCAAAAAACGGGTGCGGAAGGTGTGGGGCGCCGTCACGGGGAAAACGCTCGGCGGCGGCGGCCGCCCGGAGCGGCATTCTGACGCACGCGGGTTGGGTCGCAGCGCCTCGGTTCAGAACCGCATGCCGGCCGAGCAGCCGCCGGCGGCCGCGCCGTTGGTCGCGGCGCCGCCGCAGCCCAGGATGCCGCAGCCGGACAGCGCGACGCTCGTGGCGACGATCAGCGCGGCAACCTTGCAACGCGACCAGCGTGACGGTTTCATCATCGGGCGTGCCCTCGTTCGAATGCGCACGCGGCGCGGCAGCGCGTGGCGGCAAGCCGGGCGCCGGGCCGTGTCACCGACATCGCGCGAGCAGCCCTTCGAGTGCGCGATCGGGGATGCCGCTCGCGCGCAGCGCGTCGACCGTGCGGCTCACGTAGTCGAGCGTGGTGCCGTAGCGGCCGGCCGCGCAGCCGAACACTTCCTTCACGACGGGATCGGTCAGCTTGCCCGTGTAGGTCGGCGCGTCGCGGCGCATCACGAACGCGAGCGCGTTCACGCGTTCGCCGCTTTCCAGCGAGCACGGCAACCACGCGGGCCGGTACGAACCCATCGGCATTTCGCGCTTCCACAACGTTTCGAGATGCGGTTGCGCGGTCGGGCCGGCGAGCCGGAACGCGATGCCCGAGCAGGAGCCGCCGCGATCGAGCGCGAGCACGAGGCCCGGGCGTTCGGGCGTGCCGCGGTTCACGCGCGACCACAGATAGAGCCCGCGGTGATAGCCGTGCACCTTGCCGCGCACGGCGGCGACGGTCGGCAACCCCGGGTTCCAGATCAGCGAGCCATAGCCGAACAGCCAGAGATCCTGCTGGCCGTCCCAGTCACGCATCGTGTGCGCGAGCGAAGCCGCGAGCTCGTCTTCCGTCAGCAGGCGCCCGTCGCCGATCGACGGCGGGTAGGCGGGCGGGAGCGTCGCGGCGTTGCGCATCGTGCGGCGGGCTTACTGGTACGGGTTCGGGAAGCCCAGCTTCGCGAGGATGTCGACTTCGAGCGCTTCCATTTCGGCTGCGTCCTCGTGGCTCGTCTCGTGGTCGTAGCCCTGCGCGTGCAGCGCGCCGTGCACCAGCAGGTGCGCGTAATGGGCCGTGAGCGGCTTGCCCTGGTCGTGTGCCTCCTTCTCGACGACCGGGCAGCACAGCACGAGGTCGCCGATCACAGTGCCGTCGGGCGCCGCGTCGTACGCGAAGGTCAGCACGTTGGTCGGGTAGTCCTTGTGGCGGTAGCCGGCGTTCAGCGTGCGGCCTTCTTCTTCGCCGACGAAGCGCACGGTGAGCTGCGCGCTGGCGAACAGCGCGGGCTCGATCCACTCGGCGATCAGCTTGCGCTTGGGCAGCGTCTTGCGCACGTCGCTCGTGATTTCGTCACCGTATTGCACGGACAGGTCGAGTTCCGGTTCGCGCAGTGCGTCCTCGGTGTCGTCTTCGCGCGGCGCGGGCTCGGCGCCTACGTGCAGCGTCACGCTGTCGTAGTGCTCGGGCTGCAGCGCGAGCTTCGCGCGCATGGCCGGATCGTTGTGCTGCGCGACGATCGCGACGGCGGCTTCTCCCGAACTGCCCGACAGGTCGAACATCAGGCTGCGGCCATCCGGGAAGTCGATTCGCAGCCCTTGCGCGTTGACGGTCCGGGCCTTGCCCTTCGCATCGAACAGCGAAAGGCGGGGGGAGGCGGGCGCGGCCGACTGGGCGCGCCCGGACTTGCGGGAACGGGAGGATTTCATGACGCGTACGGCGATTAGGACGCGTTGAGGATACACCAAACGGCCGATCGCACCCGAATTCGCGCAGGCGAAAAAAAGCCCGGCGCGCCGTCTGGCGGGCCGGGCCGGGCTGTCGGGCCGGGGCGGCGTACGGGTGCCGCCGGCTGGTCAGCCGTCCTGGTGCTGCGCGTGGAATTCGTCGTACGCCTCGACGATGCGCGCGACGAGCGGATGGCGCACGACGTCCGCGCTGGTGAAGCGCGTGAGCGCGATGCCGCGCACGCCGCCCAGCACCTGCTGCGCCTCGACGAGGCCGCTCTTGTGGCCGCGCGGCAGGTCGACCTGGCTCGTGTCGCCGGTCACGACCGCCTTCGAGCCGAAGCCGATCCGCGTGAGGAACATCTTCATCTGCTCGGGCGTCGTGTTCTGCGCCTCGTCGAGGATGATGAACGCGTGGTTCAGCGTGCGGCCGCGCATGTACGCGAGCGGCGCGATCTCGATCATCTGGCGCTCGAACATCTTCGCCGTCTTGTCGAAGCCGAGCAGGTCGTACAGCGCGTCGTACAGCGGACGCAGGTACGGGTCGACCTTCTGCGCGAGATCGCCCGGCAGGAAGCCGAGCCGCTCGCCGGCCTCGACGGCCGGGCGCGTCAGCACGATCCGCTTGACCTGGTCGCGCTCGAGCGCGTCGACCGCGCACGCGACCGCGAGGTAGGTCTTGCCGGTGCCGGCCGGCCCGATGCCGAACGTCACGTCGTGTGACAGGATCTGCTTCAGGTACTCGCGCTGCGCCGGCGTGCGGCCGCGCAGGTCGGCGCGCCGCGTGTAGAGCTTCGGCGCGGGCTCCTCGTCCGGCTCGCTGGCGTCGAGCTGCACGACGGGCTCGTCGAACGGGTGGTCGGGGTCGCCGCGAAAGCGCACGTCGAGCGTGTCCTGGCGGCCGTTGCCGGACGTGTGACGTACTTCGACCAGCGCGAGCTGGATGTCGTCGACCGACAGCGCGTCGCGCGCGCGGTTGTAGAAGTTCTCGAGCGCGGCGAGCGCGAGCTTGGCGCCGCGCCCGCGGATCGCGATCCGGTGGCCGCGTCGCGACAGCGTGACGTCGAGCGCCTGTTCGATCTGCCGCAGGTTCTCGTCGAGCGGGCCGCAGAGGTTGGCGAGGCGCGCGTTGTCGTCGCGCGGCGCGACGAATTCCAGTGCTTGGGTCGGCTTCAAAGTGGCGTCGGGCTCCTGTTGAGCGTCAGTCAGTGCGTGGCCGCGCTCGCGTCGTCGCTGACGAGCACGAGCTCGCCGCGCAGCGAATGCGGGTAGGCGTGGTTGATCTTCACGTCGATCATCTGGCCGATCAGGCGCGGGTGCGACGCGAGCGGCGCCGGGAAATTCACGACCCGGTTGTTCTCGGTACGGCCCGCGAGTTCGTTCGGGTCCTTGCGCGACGGGCCTTCGACGAGGATCCGCTCGACCTTCCCGACCATCGACTCACTGATGCGCGCGACGTTTTCCTCGATGGTCGCCTGCAGATGTTGCAGGCGTTTGAGCTTCACTTCGCGCGGCGTGTCGTCATGCAGGTTCGCGGCCGGCGTGCCGGGGCGCGGGCTGTAGATGAACGAGAAGCTCGTGTCGTAGCGCATCTCGTGCACGAGCGCCATCATCTTGTCGAAATCGTCCTCGGTCTCGCCGGGGAAGCCGACGATCATGTCGGTCGACAGCGACAGGTCCGGGCGGATCGCGCGCAGCTTGCGGATCACCGACTTGTATTCGAGTACCGTGTAGCCGCGCTTCATCGCCATCAGGATGCGGTCGGAGCCGTGCTGGACGGGCAGGTGCAGGTGGCTCACGAGCTTCGGCACCTTCGCGTAGGTGTCGATCAGGCGCTGCGTGAATTCCTTCGGGTGCGACGTCGTGTAGCGGATCCGCTCGATGCCGGGGATGTCGGCGACGTATTCGATCAGCGTCGCGAAATCGGCGATTTCCGACGAGCCGGCCGCCAGCGCGCCGCGATACGCGTTCACGTTCTGGCCGAGCAGCGTGACCTCGCGCACGCCCTGGTCGGCGAGGCCGGCCACTTCGGTCAGCACGTCGTCGAGCGGGCGCGACACTTCATCGCCGCGCGTGTACGGCACCACGCAGTAGCTGCAGTACTTCGAGCAGCCTTCCATGATCGACACGAACGCGCTCGGCCCCTCGACGCGCGCGGGCGGCAGATGGTCGAACTTCTCGATTTCGGGGAACGAGATGTCGACCTGCGCACGGCCGCTCTCGCGGCGCGCGTCGATCATCTGCGGCAGGCGATGCAGGGTTTGCGGGCCGAACACGAGGTCGACGTACGGCGCGCGCGACACGATCGACGCGCCTTCCTGGCTCGCGACGCAGCCGCCGACGCCGATCAGCAGGCCGGGCTTCGCTTCCTTCAGCTCGCGCACGCGGCCGAGATCGGAGAACACCTTCTCCTGCGCCTTTTCACGCACCGAGCAGGTGTTGAACAGGATGATGTCCGCGTCTTCCGGCGTATCGGTCTTTTCGAGGCCTTCGGCCGCATTCAGCACGTCCACCATCTTGTCCGAGTCGTACTCGTTCATCTGGCAGCCGAAGGTCTTTACGTAAACTTTCTTGGTCATGGGGGTTCGCCGTTCGCAGTGGTTGACCTGGGGGCGTCGTCGATAAGGTGAATCGGGACGGCCGTGCGCTGCACGCGGATCGCGCGCAGCCAGCATGAAAAGCCGTCGGGAAAGCCTTTCATTATAGCTTTTCATGCTGGCCGGGGCGGGCGGCGGGTTGCGGCCGCGCGACGCCGTCTGCCAGGTTCCGACCCCTTGGTACTGGTGTGCCGGCGCTCAGCGGCACGCGTTCAGCAGGTCTTCGTGCGCGACTTCCTCGCGCGCGAAGCGTTCGGCGAGAAAGTCGAGCAGCACGCGCACGCGCGGCGCCATGTAGCGCTTGCCCGGATAGATCGCGTGCAGCGGCGCGCTCTGGTGGCGCCAGTCCGGCAGCAGGACCTTGAGCCGCCCGGCGCGGATGTCGTCGGCGACATCCCAGATCGAGTTCAGCACGATGCCGCGGCCGCGCAGCGCCCACTCGCGGGCGAGGCCGCCGTCGTTGGTCTCGAACGCGGTGGCGAGCGGCACCGTGCAGGTCTGGGTGTCGTCGCCGCGCGTGAAGCGCCACGTGTTCATCGGGCCGGACGCCACCGTGATCACGTTGCACGGAAAGCGGGCCAGATCATGCGGATCACTCGGCACGCCGTGACGTTCGATAAAGGACGGCGCCGCGCAAGGCACGCGCCGGTCCGCGGCGAGCCGGCGGGCGATCAGCGCGCCGTCGGGCGGCGCCGCGAAGCGGATCGCGAGGTCGATCTCGTCCTGCCACAGGTTCACCGTCGAGTCCGACGCCGTCAGCGAGAACGTCACGTCCGGGTAGCGCACGGTGAATTCGTCGAGCCAGTCGAGTAGCCGGCGGCGGCCGAAATCGGACGTCGCCGACAGCCGCACCCGGCCGCCGACGACGTTGCGGCCGGCCTGCAGCAGCGCGTTCGCGTCGTCGAGCGCCTGCAATGCCTGCCGGCAGCCGTTCAGGTACAGGCGGCCCTCGTCGGTGAGCCGCAACTGCCGGGTCGAACGGTCGAACAGCCGGGTGGCGACCGCCGCCTCGAGCTTCGCGAGGCGTGCGCTCGCGGCGGCCGGCGTGAGGTTCAGCTTGCGTCCGGCGGCGGACAGGCTGCCCAGTTCGGCCGCCTCGACGAACAGCCGGATATCGCCCAGTCGATCCATGCGATTTTCCAGAGATATTTGAAAATGGTTCAAATGCCACGCCAATTATCAAATATCGGCATCTTCGGGACAATGCGCACATCCTGCCTTTTGTGCGGTGCGGCACCGACCGGGCGCCGCGCCTGCCGCCTTCCGGAGAACGTCATGCCCATTCCGTTACTGGCGCTTGCGATCAGCGCCTTCGCCATCGGCACCACCGAGTTCATCATCATGGGCCTGTTGCCCGAAGTCGCGCGCGACCTGGCCGTGTCGCTGCCGTCGGCCGGCCTGCTGGTCACGGGCTACGCGCTCGGCGTCGCGGCCGGCGCGCCGCTGCTCGCGGTGCTGACGAGCCGCATGCCGCGCAAGGTCGCGCTGCAATGGCTGATGGCGATCTTCATCGTCGGCAACGTGCTGTGCGCGACCGCGTCCGGTTACGCGATGCTGATGGTCGCGCGGGTCGTCACGTCGTTCGCGCACGGGTCGTTCTTCGGGATCGGCGCGGTGGTCGCCGCGTCGCTCGTGCCCGCCGACAAGCGTGCGAGCGCGATCGCGCTGATGTTCACGGGACTCACGTTGTCGAACGTGCTCGGCGTGCCATTCGGCACCTTCGTCGGCCAGTTGCTCGGCTGGCGCGCGTCGTTCTGGATCGTCGCCGCGCTCGGCGTGCTGTCGCTCGGCGGGGTCGCCGCGCTGGTGCCGAACCGCCACGACAGCGGGCCGGTCGGCCTCGCCCACGAAGTGCGCGTGCTGAAGGAGCCGCAGGTGTGGCTCGCGCTGCTGATGACCGTGCTCGGCTTCGGCGGCGTGTTCGTCGTGTTCACGTACATCGCGCCGATTCTCCAGTCCGTGTCGGGCTATTCGCCACGGGCGGTCGCGCTGATCCTCGTGCTGTTCGGCGCGGGGCTGACGATCGGCAACACGCTCGGCGGCAAGCTCGCCGACCGCGCGCTGATGCCGTCGCTGATCGCGATCCTCGTTGCGTTGATGGCGGTGATGGTCGTGTTCGCCAAGACGAGCCACCACCCGGTCGCGGCGGCCGTCACCGTGTTCGTATGGGGGATCGCCGCATTCGCGACGGTGCCGCCGCTCCAGGCGCGCGTGGTCGAGAAGGCCGCGAGCGCGCCGCATCTCGCATCGACGCTGAACATCGGCGCGTTCAACGTCGGCAATGCGCTCGGCGCGTGGCTCGGCGGCCTTGCGCTGGAACACGGCCTGGCGCTCGATGCGCTGCCGTGGGTGGCCGTCGCGGTGACGTTCGCGGCGCTCGTCGTCACGTGGTGCGCGATGCGGCTCGACGCGCGCGGGCCGGCGCGCGGCACGGCGCCGGCGGCGCAATGAGCGGCGCAATGAGCGGTGCAATGAGCGGTGCAACGCGCGGTGCAACGCGCGGCGCCGGCACGACGCGATAGCGGCGGGAAAAGGTTCGCGAGGAACGCATTCCTCCGCGATGCTGATAACGGTGTGAAGATAACTTCGTTTGCCGGTGCAAGACCGGGTGATAGCGTCTCGATACGCGCCGTTGCTGGCGCAACCCGATTCCGATCCCGGCTTACCCCATACGCAGGGCTGCACCGCGGCCCGGAGGCAATGCTATGTCTTCATCCCTGGCGCTCGTGCGCGACGTGTCTTCCTTCGAATCCGGCAACGCCGCCGATGCGCGGGCGTCCGCGTCGCTCGACGTGCTCGAACAGGTCGTCGGTGTGAACCTCGCGCGGTTGCGCGCCGAGCGGCAATTGTCCCTCGATGCGCTTGCGCGGCTGTCCGGTGTGTCGCGCGCGATGCTCGCGCAGATCGAGTCGGCGCGCAGCGTGCCGTCGATCAAGGTGCTCTGCAAGATCGCCGCGGCGCTGAAGGTATCGGTCGCCGCCTTCCTGCGCCGCCATGCGGTGAACGGCTTCGAGCACCTGGCCGCCGAGCGCGCGTCGCGGGTCGTCAGCTCGAACGGCCGCTTCTCGGCGCGGGCGCTGTACCCGGAAGGCGAGCCGGCCGCGGCCGAGTTCCACGAGCTGCGGATCGCGCCGCTGCATACGGAGCCCGGCGCCCGCCGCGCGCCCGGCACGACGGTCAACCTCGTCGTCAGCGAGGGCACGCTCGAAGTCAGCGTGCATGATCGCCGCCAGTTGCTCGCGACCGGCGATGCGATCGTGTTCGATGCCGACCAGCCGTACAGCCTGCGCAACCCGGGTGACAGCGAGGCGCGCGCATTCCGCGTGACGGTGAGCCCCGAGGTGCCGCCGCGCTGGCTCGTGCCCGATGCGGCGCACGCGGCACATGCCGCGCACGCGGCCGGCTGACCGCGCAACGCAGGCCGCACGGAAGCGAGCCGCGTACGCGTCGTTCGGGCGCGATCGCGGGCCGTCCGTCGGCCGTTTGGACGATGCCGTTAGACGGGGTCGTCAGTAAGGTTTTAGGTCGTGTCCGCTGCGCCGAGCGCGCAGCTGTTGTATGCTTGGCCCGCCGTCGATGGGGTTGGCCCATCCGGCAAATCAGTGCGTCTTCAGGGCGGGGTGCAATTCCCCACCGGCGGTAGGCTGGCATAAGCCGGCGAGCCCGCGAGCGCCCGCGCATCCGCGCGGGGTCAGCAGATCTGGTCGAATGCCAGAGCCGACGGTCATAGTCCGGATGAGAGAAGATGTGCAGATAGTCATGTCCGTCAGGGCCGCTTCGCGACGTGTGCGAAGCGGGTTGTCGTTCTGTCTGTTTGCAATGCCCTGAAACGTTTTTCGCCCAAATCGTATTTGCGAGGAGCGTTTCACATGTCCTTGATGTCCGTTTCGTCGGCCCCCGCCGACGCCTTTGCCGATCTCCCGTTGCTGGATTCCGAACCGGTGCCGCCGCGCATCGCCGCCGCGCTCGACGCGATGCGCGCAGGCCGTGCCGTGGTGCTGCAGGACGACCACGACCGCGAGAACGAAGCCGACCTGATCGTTGCCGCCGAGCGCATCACGCCCGAGACGATGGCGCTGCTGATCCGCGAATGCAGCGGCATCGTGTGCCTGTGCCTGACCGACGACACCGTGCGTGCGCTCGAGCTGCCGCCGATGGTGCAGACCAACGAGAGCCGCAACGGCACCGCGTTCACCGTGTCGATCGAGGCACGCGAAGGCGTGCATACGGGCGTATCGGCGGCCGATCGCGTGACGACGATCCGCGCGGCGATCGCAGAAGGGGCGAAGCCGCACGACATCGTGCGCCCGGGCCACGTGTTTCCGCTGCGTGCGCAGCCGGGTGGCGTGCTGGCGCGCCGCGGTCACACCGAAGGCACGGTCGACCTGTCGATCCTCGCGGGCCTGAAGCCGGCCGGCGTGCTGTGCGAACTGATGAATCCGGATGGCACGATGACGCGCGGCGACGATGTCGAACGTTTCGCGCAACAGCACGGGCTGCCGATGCTGACGATCGCGGAACTCGTCGAGTTCCGCGAGGCGCTGGCCGCCGCGCGCGAGCGCTGCTGCGAACCGGCCTGAGTACGGGAAGGGGAAGGCGGGCGCGTTCGAGCGCCCGTTGCACGGCGTGCGTGAAGCGGTGCACGCCGGATCGGCCCGATCAGCCTGATCGGGCCGGCACGACCATCAGGACTGTACGTCCCCGAATTCGCCGCGCATGCCGGCTTCGACGAACGCCGGCAGTTCGTCCATCTGGCGCATGATCCGCGTGATGCCCATCGCGCGCAGCGCGTCCGCGTAGTTGTCGGGGATGTGGCTCGCGCCGACGAACGCGATCGTCTTCATGCCTGCCGCCCGCGCGGCATTCAACCCCGACACGCTGTCCTCGACGACGATGCAGCGCTCCGGCGCGACGCCGAGCGTGTGCGCCGCATGCAGGTAGACGTCGGGGTAGGGCTTCGGCCGCGCCACCTGCTCGGAGCTGAACACGCGATCGCCGAAGATCTCGGTGAGCGCCGCGCGCTTCAGCGAGCTGCGCACGCGTGCGAGCCGGCTGTTCGACACGACGGCCGCCGGCAGGCTCACCTTCAGCAGTGCGTCGCGCACGCCGGAGATCGGCGCGAGCGATTGCGCCAGCGCGCGCTCGATGTTGTGTTCGATGGTCTCGATGAAGTTCGCCGGCATCTCGATCCCGAAGCGGGATTCGATTCCCGCCAGGAAGCGCGACGTCTGCTGGCCGAACGCCGACTTGGCGGCGGCTTCGAAATCGAGATTCGGGAACGTGGTGGACAGCGTGTCGAGCAGGACGCGGTCGGCAATGATTTCGCTGTCGACGAGCACGCCGTCGCAGTCGCAGATGAGGTGATCGAGCATGGTGGTGAAAAAGCGGGAGGTCGGCGACACAGATCAATTCGCCATCATACGTGCATTCGCGCACACGCCGCGCGACGCTTCGGCAAAATTTCCCGACGCGGCCGCGCGCCGACTGCGTCTCCCCCGGGTGGGTTGCCGATCGTCCGGCGGCGGCCCGCTTGCGCGGTTCGCCGCCGCCTGTCGCCGCCTGTCGCCGGTGAAGTTACAGCGCGATTACGCGCCCCGTTTTCCACGACGTCATCGCGGCTTCGGCCAGTTCGAGCGCGGCGAGCCCGTCATCGATCGTCGTCCTGACCGGTGTGCCATCGCGCAGCGCGTCGACGAAGTGCGCGATCTCGGCCGCATAAGCATGCCGGTAGCGCTCGAGGAAGAACGGCTCCGGCACGTCCGTCGCGATGCCGCCCGCGAGCCACGCGCTCACCTCGGTCGGCCGCACGTTGCCGGCCTGCAGCATCCCGTTGCTGCCGAGCAGCTCGAAACGCTGGTCGTAGCCGTAGGCGGCGCGCCGCGACGTGTTGATCTGGCATAGCAGCCCGCGCCGTGTGCGGATCGTCACGGCGGTCGAATCGATGTCGCCTGCATCGCGCACGGCCGGATCGGTCAGGCAGCTGCCGGTCGCATGCAGCGTCTGCGCTTCGTCGCCGAGGATCCAGCGGAACACGTCGAAGTCGTGGATCAGCATGTCCTTGAAGATGCCGCCCGAGCTGCGGATGTAGTCGACGGGCGGCGCGCCCGGGTCGCGGCTCGTGACGACCAGCATTTCCGGCGCACCGATCTCGCCGCGCTCGACGCGCGCCTTCAGCGCGGCGAAGGTCGGGTCGAAGCGGCGCTGGAAGCCGATCATGCAGGTCACGCCGCTGCGCCGGACGACGTCCGCGCACGCACGCGAGCGCTCGACGGTCAGGTCGACGGGCTTCTCGCAGAATACGGCCTTGCCCGCGTGCGCGGCCGCGGCGATCAGGTCCGCATGCGTGTCGGTGCTCGATGCGATCACCACGGCGTGGACAGCCGGATCGCCGAGCGCACGCTCGACGTCGGCCACCAGCGCGCCGTGCGCGTGGGCCAGTGCGTCGGCCGACGGCGCATGGCGGTCGACTACGTACTTCAGCTTCGCGCCCGGATGGCGCGCGAGATTCGCCGCGTGGATCTTGCCGATCCGTCCTGCGCCGAACAACGCGAATTCGATCATTCCGTTCTCCTGTTGATTTCGATTTTCCGTCGGCACGCGGCATGAATCGGCCGTGCACCGTGGCGGCGGTCATTGATCCGCCAGTTCGCCGCGCACATAGTCGATGCTCGCCCGCAGCCGGTCCTCGATGTCATCGGCCTCGGCGATTTCGTTTGCGAACGGCTCGAACGAGAACGCGCCGCGGTAGCCGCGCGCGAGCAGTTCGCGCAGTTGCCGGAGATTGCCGAGCCGGTCGGCGCCGCCGACCAGCACGCGATGGCCGTCGCGCATCCGGTCGACCGGCAGGTCGTCCTCCTCGACGCCCGAGATGTGCACGAGGCCCGTCAGGTTCGGGAAGAAGATATCCTCGCCCGACAGGTGATGGTGGAACGTGTCGTGCACGAGCCGGAACACCTGTTCGCCCGCCGCGTCGTAGATGCCTTTCACAGCATCCGACTTGCGGCGCAGCGCGCATTCCTCGAAGCCGAGCGGCTCGATGAAGCCGAGCAGGCCGCGCGCGTCGAGGATCGGCTTGAGCGCCTTCAGCGCCTTCACGAGATCCGCGTGACGCACGTCCGCGCTGCGCGTGTCGCTCCGGTTGTTGGTCGGGCACAGCACCAGCGCACGCGCGCCGCATTGCGCCGCGTAGTCGGCCAGCACGGTCGCCTCGTCCGCGCGCTCGGCGTTCCATTGCTCGAAGCGCTGCAGCGCGTTGATCGTCAGGATCGTCACGCCGCCGGCTTCGGCCGTCGCGCGCACGGCGGCGGCCGGCGTGCCATCGGCGATGTCGACGCCATCGAGATCGTTGCGGATCTCGATCGCGTCGACACCGAGGCGCCGGCACAGCGCGACGTAACGGTCGAGCGGCAAGCGCGGTGCGCTCATCCGGTTCAGCGAAAAATGGAAGGCTTGCGTCATCGTTCTGTCCTTGGGTCTCGAGTGGGGGCTGGGTTCGAATCAGGTGCCGGTGCGCGCGAGGCCGGCTGCCGGCGGCGCGGCGACGGCGTGCCACGTGTCGCGCAGCCAATGCGCGCATGCGACGTTGTTGTCGAAGATCGAATAGCGCGCGCCGCCGCCGTAGTCGGGAAACGGGATGAATTCGCAACTGATCTGCTCGACGCGCGCCGGTTGTCCGTCGGCCTGCGCGTGCAGCAATTGCCGAAGCGCGAACTTCCACGTGTCGAGTTCATCCGCGCGCCATGCGCCGTGATAGGTGCCCGGTGCGGGGGCGACGAACGGATACTGGATGCCGCGCCCGGGCCTGCCGCCGGCGCGGCGCATCCATGGGTTGTCCGGGTTGTTCGGCATCACGCTGCGGGCATGCGCATGCCGGACCCAGCCGCACGCGATCCAGTCGGCGTAGAGGGCGTCGGGCGATGCAGGGTCGAGCAACCGCCGGCCGCCGTCGGCCGCGTCGCGGATGCCCGACGCCTCGAGTTCGGCGCGATTGCCGATCTTGAACAGCAGGTGCGAATGATCGAGCGTGATCCGGAACGGCACGCCGGCCTGCTCGACATGCCGCGCGACGCGTGCGACGCGCGTGAATTCCTCGCCCCACATGTCGACGTGCACTTCGAGGCTCGGCAGGCAGCCGGCCGGCTCGCAGCGCTCGTAAGTGCGCAGGTAGAAATCGGCGACCTCGCGGTCGGACAGCGGATGGCCGTCCGCGTGATGCGCATACAACTGGCAGTTGAGCACCGTGCTGCCGAAACGCGCGCCCGCGTCGACGATCTCGGCGACGTGTGCTTCGTCGCGACCCGCGCACCAGATGCCGCCGATCACGCGAATCGGCAGCGCGTGGCGTTCGACCAGCGCGAAATACGGCGACAGGTCTTCACCGCACGCCGGGTTCTTTTCGACGTAGTCGAATACACCGGCGCCGGCGACCATCCGGAAGCGTTCGGCGGGCGCGGGCAATGGCAGGCCGTCGTGTTCGAGCACGCCGTCGAGGTTCACGCCGATGAGGATCGGTTCAGCCATCGTCTCCTGCCCGCCGTTGTCATGGGAATGGCTGCCCAATGTACGGAGGCGCGGCGCGGGCTGCATGACAAACGTTGACGAAAAATCGCCCATGCGGCGGTCGATTTTTTTGCAACGCGCATGCGGTGCGACAGACGGTGCAATAGACAGCGAACCAAGCGGCGGGCGTCAGGCCGGCAGGTAGGCGCTGGTCCTCACGTTTGCCGGGCAGAACACGCGGAATTCGACCGGATCGGCCGGCGGAGGCTGTTCGACGATCCCGCACGCATGCAGCACGTGCTGCAGTGCGGAAATCACCTGGCCGTCCGGATCCTGGTCGATCGCGAGGTCCATTGCGCCGGCTTCGATGAAGGTGCGGTGCAGGTCGATCATCTCGTGGCCGATCCACACGACCCGGCCGGTTGCGCCGGCCTTGCGCAGCGCCGCTTCGATGCCGGCCGAGCCGGCGCCGCTGTTGTAGATCGCGACCACGTCGTCGTGCGCCTGTAGCGCCTTCGTCACGGCGCGGTAACAGCGGTCGTCCTGATCGAGCGTCTCGACCGGCTCGTCGTCGCAGCGGACGGCGGCGAACGCTTCGGCGAGCTGGTCGCGGCAGCCGGCCATCCGGTCGGCGTGCGCGCGGTAGCCCATGCGCCCGCCGAGCAGCAGCACGCGGCCGGGGCGCGCCGCCAGGCGGCCGATGTAGTAGCCGGCCGTGCGCCCGGCCCGGTAGTTGTCGATGCCCGCGAAGTGCACGCGGTCGATGCCGCCGATGTCGGTGACCATCGTGACGACGGTCTCGCCGCGCGCGATCGCGCCGGCCAGTGCATCGCGCACGCGGGCCGTGTCGCGCGCCGTGACGATCAGCGCCGCGCGCCGGTACGCGGGCCGTTCGATCAGCGCGGCCGCCCGCTCGTCGTCGGCGGCGGGCAGGATCGTCCGGTGCACGACCACGCGCCGGTCGAGCATCTGCAGCGAGCGCTGCAGCGCCAGCTGCAGCCGCCGGAAGAACGTCGCGTCGGTATCCGGCAGCAGCACGTCGACGTGGATCAGCCCGTGCCGCGTGTCGGGCAGCTGGCGCGGCACGCCGAGCTGCCGCGCGGCCGCCACCACGCGTTCGCGCGCCTGCGCCGACACGCTGCCGCGCTCGTTCAGCACGCGGTCGACGGTGGTCGTGCTGACCCCGGCGAGCGCCGCGATCTCGTCGAAGCGCGCGGTGCGCTTGCGCCAGCGCGGCCCGGATTCGCCTGTCATGGTTGTCTCCATCGTGGTGTCGCCATCGAGACGTGGCGATGCAGGGAACGCTAAAGCGATGGCGAAATTTCGTCAACGTTTCGATTGAGCGGGGGCGGCCGCGGGCCTAATTTCGATGCCATGCCGGAGCGCTTGCCGCGCTTCCTACGGACAAGGAATCAAGGAGACGCACGTGGTTCATATCGACGACCAGGCGCACGACCGGGCGGCTGCGCGCCGTCAGGCATACCGGATGATCGGCGGCGCCGGCGAGCGCGCGCAGGCGGCCGGGCTCGCCAACGCCGAGTGGTACCGATGCCCGGTGCCGCGGCCGCTGATGAAGCAGCTGATGCAGCGCGGCGATGCGCGCGCGATCCGCGACACGCTGATCTGGTACGCGGCGATCGCGAGCAGCGGCGTGCTCGCGTGGCTGGCGTGGCACGCGCATTCGGCGTGGGCGATCCCGGCGTTCTTCGTGTACGGCACGCTCTACTGCAGCCCGGCCGACTCGCGCTGGCACGAATGCGGGCATGGCACCGCGTTCCGCACGCGCTGGATGAACGACGTGCTGTACCAGGTCGCGTCGTTCCAGGTGTTCCGTCGCGCGACGGCGTGGCGCTGGAGCCATGCGCGCCATCACACCGATACGCTGGTCGTCGGGCGCGATCCGGAAATCGCCGCGCCGAAGCCGACCGACTGGCGCTCGCTCGCGCTGAACATCGTCGCGCTGAAGCATGTGGCCGGCGAGCTGCGCAAGATGATCGCGATTGCGTTCACTGGCCGGCTCGACGACGAGGAGCGCACCTACGTGCCCGAATCGGAACGGCCGAAGGTGGTGCGTGAGTCTCGCATCCATCTCGCGGTCTATGTAATGGTGGTCGGTGCGTCGTTGTACTGGCACACGATCCTGCCGCTGCTCTACATCGGGCTGCCGAGCCTCTACGGCGCGTGGCTATATCTGTATTTCGGCCTCACGCAGCACGCGGGCATGCCTGAGAACGTGCTCGATCACCGGCGCAACTGCCGGACCGTGATGATGAATCCGGTGTTCCGCTTCCTGTACTGGAACATGAACTATCACGTCGAACACCACATGTTCCCGATGGTGCCGTTCCACGCGCTGCCGAAGCTGCACGAGGCCGTGAAGGCCGACATGCCGCCGCCGTACCGCAGCACGCTGGCCGCGTATGCGGAGATCGTGCCGGCGCTGGTCCGGCAGACGCGCGACCCGACCGATTACGTCGTGCGGCCCGTGCCGGATGCCGCGCGTGCGTGACCGACATCGCCCCTTCCAACCCAGGAGACACGCAACATGACGCAATGGATCGACACCGGCGCGCTCGACGACATCGACGACGAAGACGTCGCGCGCTTCGACCATGCCGGCCACACGTACGCGATCTACCGCATCGACGGCGAAGTCTATGCGAGCGACGGCTTGTGCACGCACGAGCGCGTGCATCTCGCGGACGGGCTCGTGATCGACCACGTGATCGAATGCCCGAAGCACAACGGCCGCTTCGACGTCCGCGACGGCCGGCCGCTGTCCGCACCCGCCTGCGAGACGCTGCGCACGTACCGCGCGAAGATCGAAGACGGCCGCATCCTGATCGAGGTGTGACGCGATGACGAACGACCGGGTGATGATGATCGTCGGCGCGGGCCACGCGGGCGGCCGCGCGGCGCAGGTGCTGCGCGAATCCGGCTGGAGCGGGCGGATCGTGCTGATCGGCGCGGAGGCGCACCTGCCGTACGAGCGGCCGCCGTTGTCGAAGGGCGTGCTGACCGGCGAGCGCAGCGCGGCGCAGTGCCGGTTGCGCGATCCGGCGGCGTGGGCGGCCGATCGTATCGAGCCGGTCGTCGCGACGGTCAAGCGCATCGATCCGGGCGCACGCGAAGTGCGCCTGTCGGATGGCAGCGTATTCGGTTACGACGCGCTGCTGCTCGCGACCGGCGGCCGCGCGCGTCGCCCGACGATTCCGGGCGCGACGCTCGACGGCGTGTTTGCGTTGCGCACGCTCGACGACGCGGCGGCGCTCGGCACGCGGCTCGTGCCCGATGCACGGGTCGTGCTGATCGGCGGCGGTTTCATCGGCCTCGAAGTCGCGGCGTCGGCGCGACTTCGAGGGTGCCGCGTGACGGTGCTCGATGCGGCGCCGCGCCTGCTCGGGCGTGCAGTGCCGGAGGCGATCGCGGCGCGCGTGCACGCGCTTCACGAACGGCAGGGCGTGGCCATTCGCGTGAAGCGGAAGCCGGTTGCGATCGAGCGGACGGCGGGCGGTGCGCTGGCCGTCGTGCTCGACGACGGCGACACGCTGATCGCCGATACGGTCGTCGTCGGCATCGGGATCGAGCCGGCTGACGAACTGGCGCGTGAGGCGGGCCTCGCCGTCGAGCGCGGCATCGTCGTGAACGAACGGCTCGAGACATCGACGCGCGGCATCTACGCGGCCGGCGACGTGGCGGTGTTTCCGAGTGCATTGTCGGGACGACGGGTCCGGCAGGAGACGTGGCACGGCGCCGAGACCCAGGCGCGCGTCGCCGCGCGCAACATGCTCGGCGCCGATGAACCGTATCGCGAGACGCCGTGGTTCTGGTCGGATCAATACGACGCGCAGTTGCAGGTGGCTGGAGAGCCGGCGCTTGGCGAGCGATCCGTCGCGCGCGTGCTCGGCGATGACGCGGAAATCCACTTCCATTTCGATGTGGATCGGCGACTCGTCGCCGCAAGCGGCTTCGGTCGCGCGTCGGGTTTCGTCAAGGAGATGCGGGTTGCGCGGATGCTGGTCGAGCGCGGGATCGACGTGAGCCCGTCGGCTGTCGCGGATGCGAGGGTGAAGCTGAAGTCGCTGATGTCGGCCGAGTGAGACCGGTAGCGAAAACGAAGCGGCGAAGCGCGAAGGAAGGAGGGTAAAACGCGCGGCGAGGATCGCCGCGCGTTTCGGTCAAGCGACGATCAGATCGTCGTGTGCAGGTGCAGGTACAGGCCGGCCGCCGCGGCGCCGCCGAGCAGCGGGCCGACGACGGGCACCCACGCATAGCGCCAGTCGCTGTCGCGCTTGCCGGGAATCGGCAGCAACGCGTGCATGATGCGCGGCGACAGGTCGCGCGCGGGGCTCATCGCATAGCCGGTCGGGCCGCCGAGCGAGATGCCGATGCCGAGCACGAGCAGGCCGACGGGCAGTGCGTCGAGCGCGCCGAGGCCGACCTGCGGCGACGCGAGGTACAGCACGCCGAGGATCAGCACGAACGTGCAGATCGCTTCGGTCAGCACGTTGTGCGTGACGCTGCGGATCGCCGGCGCCGTGCAGAACACCGCGAGCTTCAGGTCCGCATCGGCTTCCTTCGCGAAGTGCTGGCGATAGGCGAGCCACACGAGCAGCGCGCCCGCCATCCCGCCGAGCATCTGCGCGAGGACGTAGCCGCCGACTTTCGACCACGCGAACTTGCCCGCGAGCGCGAGGCTGATGGTGACGATCGGGTTCAGGTGCGCGCCGCTGAACGACGCGGTCACGTAGACGGCGACGAACACGGCCATCGCCCAGCCCATCACGATCACGATCAGGTCCGCGCCTTTGCCCTTGGTCTTTGCAAGCAGCACGTTTGCGACCGCGCCGTTGCCGAGCAGCACGAGGATCGCCGTGCCGATGAATTCTGCAATATAAGGTGACATGTTTGTCTCTCTTGAATCACGGCGGACTCGCGCATCGCGCGGTCCGCCGGTGTTGTTGTATTTCGTCTGGATGCCTGACGGTTACTGCGCGTCGTCGGCCCATGCCTTCGCGGCACGCACCGCACGCTGCCAGCCCGACATGCAGCGTTCGACGTGCTCCTTCGGCATCGACGGCGAGAAGCGGCGATCGAGCTGCCACTGGTCGCGCACTTCGTCGAGGTTCTTCCAGTAGCCGATCGCGAGGCCCGCGAGATAGGCCGCGCCGAGCGCGGTCGTCTCGGTGATCTGCGGACGCACCGCGTCGACGCCGAGCAGGTCCGCCTGGAACTGCATCAGCAGGTCGTTCGCGCTCGCGCCGCCGTCCACGCGCAGCTCGCCGATGCTGATGCCCGAATCGGCTTCCATCGCGGCCAGCACGTCGAGCGACTGGTATGCGATCGAATCGAGTGCCGCGCGTGCGAGGTGCGCGGAGGTCGTGCCGCGCGTGACGCCGAACACCGAGCCGCGCGCCCGCGCGTTCCAGTGCGGTGCGCCGAGGCCGGCGAACGCGGGCACCAGGTAGACGCCGTCGGTGTGCGGCACGCTCGCGGCGAGCGCTTCGATTTCAGCGGCCGACTTGATGATGCCGACGCCGTCGCGCAGCCACTGCACCACCGCGCCCGCGATGAAGATGCTGCCTTCCAGCGCGTACTGCACGTTGTCGCCGATCTGCCAGGCGATCGTCGTGACGAGGTTGTTCTTCGATTCGATCGGCTTGTCGCCGGTGTTCATCATCAGGAAGCAGCCGGTGCCGTAGGTGTTCTTCACCATGCCGGACTGCGTGCACATCTGGCCGAACAGCGCTGCCTGCTGGTCGCCCGCGATGCCCGCGAGCGGGATCTTCGACGCGAACACGGTGGTCTTCGTGTGGCCGTAGATTTCCGACGACGCCTTCACTTCCGGCAGCATGCTGCGCGGGATGTCGAGCATGTCGAGCAGTTCGTTGTCCCACTCGCGCGTATGGATGTTGAACAGCATCGTGCGCGACGCGTTCGTCACGTCGGTCACGTGCAGTTCGTGCTTCGTGAAGTTCCACACGAGCCAGCTGTCGACGGTGCCGAACGCGAGCTTGCCCTGCTTCGCCTTCTCGCGTGCGCCCGGCACGTTGTCGAGAATCCAGCGGATCTTGGTTCCCGAGAAGTACGAATCGATCGGCAGGCCGGTCTTCGCGCGCACCTTCGCCTCGAAACCCTGGGCCTTCAGCGAATCGCAGAAGTCGGCCGTGCGGCGATCCTGCCAGACGATCGCGTTGTAGACGGGCTGGCCCGTCTCGCGATCCCAGACGATCGTGGTTTCACGCTGGTTGGTGATGCCGATCGCGGCGATCGACGTGCCGTTCAGGCCCGTGCGCGTGACGGCTTCGGCGGCGACGCCGGCTTGCGTCGACCAGATTTCCTGTGGATCGTGCTCGACCCAGCCGGGTTGCGGGTAGATCTGTTCGAATTCCTTCTGGGCGATCGAAACGATATTGCCCTGGCGATCGAACAGCATCGCGCGGGAACTCGTGGTGCCCTGGTCAAGCGCGAGGATGTACTGATCCTGCATGTCTCTCATCTCCATCCGTGGATTTGGCTTAGTTGTGATGCGCGCCGCATGTGGGCGGCGCGTCGGTGAGTCAACGTCGGTCAAGCAACTGCAACTGCATTCCGATCAGGCGTGCGGCGCGTGCGCGGCGGCGAACCACGCGTCGACCGCGGCGGTCACCGCGTCGAGCGTGCCGGGCGCGACGTGCAGGCCGAGCTTCGAGCGGCGCCACAGCACGTCCTGCGCGCAGGTCGCCCATTCGGCGTCGCGCAGGTAGCGCAGTTCGGCGTCGTAGAGGCCCGGTGCGATTTCGGTGCCGAGATCGGCGAGCGACTTCGCGCCGTCGATCACGCGCTCCGCGCGCGTGCCGTAGGCACGCGCATAGCGGCGGGCGAGCGCGGCGGGCAGCCACGCATGGCGTTTGGCGAACGTATCGGCGAATGCGTCGAACTTCGCGTTCGCGATGTCGCCGCCCGGCAGCGCGACGCCGGCCGTCCAGGTCTTCGCGTCGCGGCCGAGCACGCGGCACAGCATGTCGCCGGCTTCTTCCGCGAGCTTGCGGAACGTCGTGATCTTGCCGCCGAACACCGACAGCAGCGGGGCGCCCGCACCGTCGTCCAGCTCGAGGCGGTAGTCGCGCGTGACGGCCGATGCGTTCGCGGCGTTCTCGTCTTCCAGCAGCGGGCGCACGCCCGAGTAGGTCCAGTGCACGTCGGCCGGCGAGATCTTGCGCTTGAAGTAGCGGTTGATCGAGTCGCACAGGTACTGCGTCTCGTCGCGATCGATCGCGACCTTCGCGGGATCGTTCGTGTATTCGACGTCGGTCGTGCCGATCAGCGTGAAATCGTGTTCGTACGGAATCGCGAAGATGATCCGCTTGTCCGGGTTCTGGAAGATGTATGCGTGGTCGTGATCGAACAGGCGGCGCGTGATGATGTGGCTGCCCTTCACGAGCCGCACGCTGTGGTGCGCGCCGCGGCCGAGCGCGCCTTTCAGCACTTCGCCGACCCACGGGCCGGCCGCGTTCGCGATCGCACGTGCATGCACGACGCGGATCGAACCGTCGGCGTGCTGCAGTCGCGCTTCCCATTCGTCGCCGCGGCGTTCGGCGGACACCAGCTTCGTGCGCGTCAGGATCTGGGCGCCGCGCTCCTTTGCATCCATTGCGTTCAGCACGACGAGGCGCGCGTCGTCGACCCAGCCGTCCGAATAGACGAAGCCGCGCTTGATCGAGTCGATCAGCGGCGCGCCGGCCGCATGGCGGCGCATGTCGATGCCGCGCGAGCCGGGCAGCAGTTCGCGTTTCGCGAGGTGATCGTAAAGGAACAGGCCGATGCGGATCAGCCAGGCCGGACGCAGGTTCGGCATGTGCGGCATCACGAAGCGCAGCGGCCACATGATGTGCGGCGCCGCGCGCAGCAGCGTCTCGCGCTCCTGCAGCGCCTTGCGCACGAGCCCGAACTCGTTGTACTCGAGGTAGCGCAGGCCGCCGTGAATCAGCTTCGTGCTGGACGACGACGTGTGCGACGCGAGATCGTCCTGCTCGCAGAGCATGACCGACAGGCCGCGGCCGGCCGCATCGCGCGCGATGCCCGCGCCGTTGATGCCGCCGCCGACGACGAGCAGATCGTAGCGATTCGGTTGGGTCACCTGCTGTCCTTATCGTCTGAGGGAAATGGGTGAACAGGAAATGTTCGAATTCGAAATTTAACGAACGAAATCGAAAAAGTAAAGTTCGAAAAAGCGGGGCCAGTAGCGCGCGGCGCGATCCCGGACGATACTGGCGGAATCGACCGTTTCACGAGGTGAATCATGCGTATTGGGATGTGGGCCGGCGTGTCTGCCGTCCTTCTGGCGGGGTGCACTGCCGGGATGCCGCCGCTCGCCGGCAACTGGCGCACGCCGTCGTTCGCCGACCTGCAGACGTCATGCGGCGGCACGGCGCGGGACTGGGGCGCGGACGCGCAGCCCGTCTACTCGACGCTGTATGACGCGTACGTGGCGAAACGGTATCGCGGGCTGACCGATGCGAACTATTGTGCGTTCGTAAACGAACTTTCGACGCACTATGCGGCGCCGGACGCGGCGGCGCGTGCCGGCTGGATCGCGTATTTCAACGGTGCGCGCGCGCAGGCCATCAGCTGGCGGGCGGCGGTCGATCCGACGCTGCGCGGCGGCTGAAGCAGGCTGCGGCGGGGCGGTGGGAAGGAAGCGGAAATGGCCGCGCGGCCCGACATTCGGGCGGCGCGGTCAGGTCAGGAAAGGTGTGGTTTTACGAATAGCGGTACTTGATGGATCGCAGCGCGGCGTCGCCGGTTTCGGTTACGCAGTATTTGCGCCCCGAACCGAGTCCTTCCAGACGAACCAGCTGCTGTTCGAGCAGTGCGTCGATTTCGTCCCGATCCATGTGGGTTTGATCGGGAGCGTCCTTCACAAGCAATAGCGTGGCGAATTCATGCGGACTCAGCATCGTTCTCTCCATGGCGACCAGTCAGCCCGCGCGGCCGGCGCACGGGCCGACGCGCGATACCCAGCGGGGTATGGCTTGGGGGGAAAGCTGTATTCGCCGGCCATGCCATTCGTCCGCGCCCTGGCACAGGCGGAACGGTCGAAATGGGCCGGGGAACTGGAGTCTAGTCGAGCGCGCAGCCAACGACAAATCGGGCCCCGTTAATTTTCCCTTTGACAGCGGGGCTGCGCGCAAGCGGTTTGCTCGCGACGCCAACTTCTTGATTTCACTTGAAGTTTCGGGTGCGGTGCAGCATCGGAACCGTCACTCGGCGACGTACACCTGGGTGCCGGCGGCCGCGACGGTGTCGGCCATCTCGGGCGGCAGCGGCTTGTCGGTAAAGAGCGCGTGCACCTGGCTCAGGTGGCCCTGGCGCACCAGCGCGGGACGGCCGACCTTCGAATGGTCGGTCACGAGATAGACGGTGCGCGCATGCTGCATGATCGCCTCGGCCACGCGCACCTCGCGCGTGTCGAAGTCGCGCAGCGTGCCGTCGGCCTCGATCGCCGACGTGCCGATGATCGCGTAGTCGACCTTGAACTGGCGGATGAAGTCGATCGCGAGTTCGCCGACGATCCCCTTGTCCCACGGCCGCACGATGCCGCCCGTGATCAGCACCTCGCAGTCGGGGTAGCCGCTCATCATCGACGCGACGTTCAGGTTGTTCGTGATCACGTGCAGCCCGTGGTGGCGGTTCAGCGCGCGCGCGACTTCCTCGGTGGTCGTGCCGAGGTTGATGAACAGCGAGGCCTGGTCGGGAATGTGCGACGCCGCGAGCGCCGCGATGCGCCGCTTCTCGTCGTGGAACATCCGCTGGCGCGCGGTGTACGACACGTTCTCCGAGCTGGTCGGCAGGCTCGCGCCGCCGTGGTAGCGGCGCAGCAGGTTCAGGTCGGCCAGCCAGTTCACGTCGCGGCGGATCGTCTGCGGCGTCACCGCGAAGTGCGCGGCGAGATCGTCGACGGTCACGAAGCCGTCGCGCTGCACCCATTCGAGCAATTCCTGCTGGCGCGCGTTGAGGGTGAGGCGGGGATCTCGGGTCATGGCTCGATGGTCGTGTCGTGAGACGGAGCGGGTATTGTAAGGGCGGCAACGGTGTTAGGCCGGCCTGGCCCGCAGGGTTGCTGGATATTCATGCGGAAATTGCATGGATTCATTTCACAAATGAATTTGTGCGATTGTGCCGATCGCGCTGCAATGGCGGATTGCCCGCGCACGCGGGGGGCGCGTCCGGCGCGATCATTCAGCTTTCGACGAGGTGGAACCGATGACTGGCTTCAACTGGCACAACCCGTATCCGACGACCCGCATCCCGGTGTTCGCGCGCAACGTCGTGTCGACGTCGCACCCGCTCGCCGCGCATGCGGGGCTGCGGATGCTGTGGAAGGGCGGCAACGCGGTCGACGCGGCGCTGGCCGCCGCGGCCGCGCTTACGGTCGTCGAGCCCGTGTCGTGCGGGCTCGGCGGCGACGCGTTCGCGCTCGTGTGGGACGGCGAGCGGCTGTCCGGGCTGAACGCGTCGGGCGTCGCGCCGGCCGCATGGAACGTCGACTATTTCCGCGAGCGCCACGGCGAGGCGGGCAACGGCATCGCGAACAAGCCGACGCGCGGCTGGGACACCGTCACCGTGCCCGGCGTGATCGCGGGCTGGGAAGCGCTGCACGCGAAGTTCGGTTCGCTGCCGTTCGCGGACCTGCTCGAACCGGCGATCGAGATCGCGGAGCGCGGCTATGCGGTGCCGCCGATCGTCGCGCACAAGTGGGCGGCCGCGGTGCCGGAACTCAAGGGGTTGCCGGGTTTCGCGGACACCTTCATGCCGCATGGCCGCGCACCGCAGGTAGGCGAGCGCATGTGCCTGCCCGGTCATGCGCGGACGTTGCGCACGCTGCAGAAGGACGGTGCGCGCGCGTTCTACGAGGGCGCGCTCGCCGAGCGCATCGCCGCGTTCTCCCGCGAAGGCGGGGGCGCGCTGACCGCAGCCGACCTGCAGGCTTACCGGCCCGAATGGGTCGAGCCGATCGGCAAGCGCTTCGGCCGTCACACGATCCACGAGATTCCGCCGAACGGGCAGGGCATCGCCGCGCTGATCGCGCTCGGGATCGCCGAGCACGCGGGCGTGACCGAGTGGCCAGTCGATTCGGTCGACTCGCAGCATCTGCAGATCGAGGCGATGAAGCTCGCGTTCGCGGACATCTATCGCTACGTCGCCGATCCGCGCGCGATGGAAGTCACGCCCGAGCAGATGCTCGACGATGCGTATCTCGCCGAACGCGCGAAGCTGATCGACCCCGCGCGCGCGACGCACTTCGCCGCCGGCCGGCCGCATTCGGGCGGCACGGTCTACCTGTCGGCGGCCGACGAGCGCGGGATGATGGTGAGCTTCATTCAGTCGAACTACATGGGCTTCGGCTCGGGGCTCGTCGTGCCCGGCACCGGCATCGCGCTGCAGAACCGCGGGCACGGTTTCTCGATGGATCCGGCTTCGCCGAACGTCGTCGCGGGCGGCAAGCGGCCGTTCCACACGATCATCCCGGCGTTCGTCACCGAGGAGGTCGAAGGCCGGACCGAGGCCGTGATGAGCTTCGGCGTGATGGGCGGCGACATGCAGCCGCAAGGGCATCTGCAGACCGTCGTGCGGATGCTCGGCTACGGGCAGCAACCGCAGGCGGCCTGTGATGCGCCGCGCTGGAAGGTCAACCGCGACTTCACGCTCGACGTCGAGGCGACGATGAATCGCGCGACCGTCGATGCGCTGGCCGCACGCGGCCATACGATCAAGTCGATCGACGATCCTTACATGGATTTCGGCTCGGGGCAGTTCATCTGGCGTCTCGATCGCGACAATCGCGAACGGGGCTACGTGGCCGCGAGCGACAGCCGGCGCGACGGTCTGGCGGCCGGTTTCTGATGGATTGCCGGCGGCTTTCGCCGGCATGTCGTGTGCTTCGCGGGCGGCCGGAATGGCCGCCCGTTTCGTTTGCGGCAAGCCGTGTCACCGCGCGGGCGCAAGCGGTTTGAAGGACTCGTCTAACGAACGGCAACAGACGCCGTGGAACTGCGCTTGCCGGGTATGGTCAGTGCTTTGAAGCATGAACATCAAAGTCCGGCTAAGATGCCAGCATGGTTCGGCCGGACCAATCCACTATAAACGCAAGTAAAACGCCGCCTGCGGGATGGCCGGCGCCTGTGCCGAAGGCATGGGCCGGCCCCCGCGCGACGACTGGGAGCGCACCACCATGGACACCAAAACGACGCATGTGATGCCGTGGCGAATCGAGGACATCGACCTGAACCGGATCGATCGTCAACGTGCCGCCGCGAACGAGGATCTGTTGCTGCTGTTGTGCGCGTCGTCGTTCATCGAAAGCGGCTCGGATCTCTACACGAGCAATCTGAGCCAGTTCTTCAACGACGATCCGGAAGTCTCCGCATGGCTCAACAATGCATGGGAGCACGAAGAATTGCAGCACGGGCGCGCGCTGAAGGCGTACATCGCGCACGTGTGGCCGGAGTTCGACTGGGATACCGCGTTCGCGAACTTCTTCGCCGAGTATTCGCAGACCTGCAAGGTCGAGGCGTTCGAGAAGACCCGCGCGCTCGAGATGGTCGCGCGCTGCGTCGTCGAGACGGGCACGGCCACGCTCTATCGCGCGATCAACGAGTGCTCGGACGAGCCCGTGCTGAAGGAAATCACCGACAACATCCGCACCGACGAAGTGCGCCACTACAAGCACTTCTTCAAGTTCTTCAAGAAGTACAACCAGGTCGAAGGCAATGGCCGCCTTGCGGTGCTCGGCGCGCTGGCGCGCCGCGTGATGGAAATCAAGAACGAGGATTCGGAGATCGCGCTGCGCCACGTGTTCGCGGTGCGCTATCCGGATCGTGTCGGCGACAGCCAGTACAACCGCGAACGCGCCGCGCGCATCAGCACGCTCGTGCGGCGCAACCTGTCGGCCGACATGTGCGTGAAGATGCTGCTCAAGCCGCTCGACCTGCCCGCGAAGATCCAGCCGGGCGTCCACTATCCGCTCACGAAGATCACGCGGCACGTGTTCCTGCGCTGACCGTCGCGGCGCGGCCCGACGCGCGTATGCCGCGGCTTTTCATCCGCTTATCCACCGGGGCCACGTCATCATGACCGATATCCATCGCCACGCGCTCGAACAATGGACATTCGATGCGTGGCCGCCGGCCGTCGTCTCGTTGTTCGACGGTACCGCGCTCGAGCGTCATGCCGACCTCGCCGCCTCGCTGATCGTCGCGACCGACGATGGCCAGTTGCGCACGACGCTGCTCGGTGTCGGCGAAATCTATGCACACGATGCACGCACGCTGCTGCTGGCGCTCTGGCCGCAATCGCGTGCGGCGCGCGCGATCGCGCAACGGCGGTCGGCCGCGTTGACGCTGGTCGCGGACGGCGCGTTCTTTCAGGCCCAATTGAGGATGGCGCCGCTCGAAGGAGATTTCGGCGGACTGGCCGGATTCGCTGCGACGATCGCGCATGGCGATGCGCAGCGGGTCGGCTATGCGCGTCTCGCGACAGGTGTCACGTTCACGCTGGAAGGGGCGCGCGCCGAGGTGCTCGCGCGCTGGCAACGCCAGGTCGAGCACCTGCGGCGCGCAGCCGCACGGCTTCAGTGACCGCGCTGGCCGCTGCGCGACGAGCGGTTGCGGTTCGCGTGCGCGGCATTGCCGTTCGCCGGGCGCGCGCTGTTGCCGCCACCGGCCGGACGTCCGCTGTTGCCGCCGGTACCGCCTTGCCCTTGCGTGCGCG
>NZ_JAAGPH010000009.1:0-110061 GCF_017104705.1 Burkholderia sp. Se-20373
TCGCTGTTGCTCGTCTCACCCGATTTCCAACGGAGATGACCATGGCACTGTCCCGCCGACAATTCCTGAGCGTGGCCGCCGCCGGCGCAGGCGCGATCCTCGTCGCGCCGCGGATCGTGTTCGCGAACGTCGAGACCGATCGCCGCTTCGTGTTCGTGATCCAGCGCGGCGCGGCCGACGGCCTGAACATCGTCGTGCCGTATGCCGAGCCCGCGTATGCGTCGCTGCGCGGCCCGCTCGCAATCGACACGTCGGCCGCGACGCGGCTCGACGGCACGTTCGCGCTGCATCCGTCGCTCGTGCAGACCGCACAGTTGTACCGCGACGGGCAGGCGCTGTTCGTTCATGCGATTGCGTCGCCGTATCGCGACCGCTCGCATTTCGACGGGCAGAACGTGCTCGAGACGGGCGGCCGCGCGCCGTACCAGGTGAAGGACGGGTGGCTGAACCGGCTCGCCGCGCTGCTGCCGGCCACGCGCGAAAACGCGATCGCGTTCGCGCCGACCGTGCCGCTCGCGTTGCGCGGCACCGTGCAGGCCGCGTCGTACGCGCCGTCCGGTTTGCCGGCCGCGCCGGACGACCTGCTCGCGCGCGTGTCGGCGCTCTACGAGGCCGATGCGCAGCTCGGCCCGTTGTGGCAGTCGGCGATGGACGCGCGCGGCCTCGCCGGCGATGCGCATGCGCGGCAGGATCCGGCGGGCGTCGGCAAGCTCGCCGCGACGTTCCTCGCGCGCGACGACGGCCCGCGCATCGCGATGATCGAGACGGGCGGCTGGGACACGCACAGCGCGCAGAACGCACGGCTCGGGAATCAGCTGAAAGCGCTCGACACGATGCTCGCGGCACTGCGCGATGGCCTCGGGCCCGCGTGGCAACAAACCACGGTGCTGGTCGCAACCGAGTTCGGCCGCACGGCGGCCGCGAACGGCACGGGTGGCACCGATCACGGGCAGGCGTCGGTTGCGATGCTGGCGGGCGGCGCGGTCGCGGGCGGCCGCGTGATTGCCGACTGGCCGGGGTTGCGGCCGGGCGACCTGTACGACGGGCGCGACCTGAAGCCGACTGCGTCGCTCGACGCGCTGATTTCGGGTGCCGCCGCCGACAGCCTGCGGCTCGATCCGCGCCGTACCGCGTCCGCGCTGTTTGCGGAAAGCGGTGCGACGCGGCCGATGAGCGGGCTGATTCGCGGAACCGCGTGACGCGCGACGTTGCCGCTTCGGCAATGAATCCATCTACTACACAAAAGGGAGAACACAAGATGTTGAAGATCCGATCCGTATCGCTCGCCATGCTGGTGACGGCCAGTGCGGCGCTGATGTCCGCCTGCGTGGTCGAGCCCGTGCGGCCGCCGCAACCGGCGCCCGTCGTCGAGGTACCACCGCCGATGCCCGCACCAGGCTATCGCTGGGCGAAGGGGCATTACCGGTGGGCCGGCAATCACTGGGCGTGGGTGCCCGGGCACTGGGTGGGTGTGTACTGATCACGCGAGGCGTGACGTGGCGTGCGGCGAGGGTGCCGGGATGCCGGGCAACGTATTGAATTGCGACGTGCGTTGACCTAAGCTGCCGGGTCGCGGCGACGGGCATTTCCGTTCGTCCATCACGGCGAGCCGATCAGCGGCCGCCGTCTTCTTCGTTACGGCACCCACATGAAAGCATGGCTCGTTGCGCTGGCCGTCGCGGCCGGCGTGACCGGCGCGCAGGCCGCGTCGTTCAACTGCGCGAAAGCATCCACGTTCGTGGAGCGCGAAATTTGCACCAATCCGACGTTGTCGCGTCTCGACGACGCGCTCAACGCGGATTACCAGCACGTCGTGGATGACTTCGCCAACTACCCGGTCGAGGATCCGCCCGAATATCACCGGTTCATCGCCGGCCAGAAGGCGTGGCTGAAGGCGCGCAACCGCTGCACGACGACGCAGTGCCTGATCGACAGCTACCGCAAGCGCATCGACGTGCTGTGCGGGCAGATCGACGTGCCGGCCGAAAGTGATCGCGCGAAATGCCGCGGCAACGGCGGCCTGGGCGGGCTCGAACTCGCAGACTGAGTGCGGACGCGTTGCACGAGCCGCGACCCGTCAGATCGGCGCGCGCCTACCACCCGATCCGGTGCTTCTCCTCCGTCTCGCGATGCCGCCAGTCGTCGTCCGCGTGCAGGTACTGGCTCGTCGTCGTCAGCGATACGTGACCGAGGTTGTCGCGCACGAGCCGCAGGTCGACTTGGCCGTCGGCCATATGCGAGCCCGCGCTGTGGCGCAGCCAGTGCGCGGACGCCTGTTCGAGCACGCGCGCCTGCTGCTCGCCGGCTTCGCCGTTCACACGCAGCCGGTCGGCCGCGTGCCGGAACACCTGCTTCACGATCCGGTGCAGCGCCGCGCGCGTGAGCGGCTTGCGCGCCTGGCCGACCGGCAGCACGAGCGGTGTGGCCTCGCCATCGGACGGCAACGCGGGCAGGCCGTGCGCGCGCCGGTAGCGCGACAGCTCGGCCATCATCTCGTCGGTGGCCGGCACGAGCCGCTGCCGGCCGCCTTTGCCCGTCACGTCGAGCCACCAGCGGTCGCGCCCGTCCGCGTCGCGCCGGCAGAAAAACTGGCCCATCGTCGTGTCGGCCGCTTCGGTGATGCGCAGCCCGCCGAGATACAGCAGCGTGAACAGCCAGCGCGCACGATCGGCATGGAAGCTTGCCCGCGCGTCGTCGCGCGGCATCGCGGCGATCGCATCCTTGACCGACTGCCACAGCGGCTGCCCGAGATGGCGCGTGACGCGCGGCGCGGGCCGACGCTGCCGCTGACGCGACAACGCGAGCGGATTGCCGGCGAGATAGCCGGCCTGCACGAGCCACGAAAACATCACGTTCAGGATCACCAGCGCCTGCCGCTGGCTGGCCGCCGACAGCGGCCCGTAGAACGGCCGCCAGCGCGGATCGTCGCGCGGATGCTTGCGCCCGCCGTTCGCGCACCACAGCTCGGCCGGCGCGGGCGCGAGCAGGAACTGCCGGTAGACGACCAGATCCTCGTGCGTGAGCGACGACAGCGGCTTGCCGCACGCGATCACGGCCCACAGCAGCAGGCGTTCGGCTTCCTTGCGGTAGTTCTGGAACGTGGTCGGTGTGTCGACGAAGCGGGCGAGCCACGCGCGCACCGCGTCGAGGTCGTTGGTCGCGGCAATCTGCGGATGCGCGCTGTTCGAGCGGTTGGTGCCCGTGCGTCCGTCGAGCGCGGCCGGCACGGCGAGTGCATCGATCGGCAGCGGGCGCAGCGCGGTGTCGGACGGAACGGGTGAGGTCATGCGAAACGGGGTGCGGTGTGCGAATCGTGCGCACGCAGAAGGGCGGACGAACGCAGCGCGATCAGGCATATCGGGAAGCGTCGATGGTACACGATCAGCACACGGTGAATTCGCCGTCGACAGCGAGCGCCTGACCGGTGACGAAACGCGCGGCGGGCGAGCACAGCCACGTCACCGGTTCCGCGATGTCGCGCGGCTCGCCGAGCATGAAGGGGGGCGTGATTTCTGTAAGGCATTTGTGAACTTTCTAGTCGTGGTTACCTCTAATCGGCCCTCCAACGCTTCCTGAGGAACCTCAGATGATTCGCCCATCCAGAACGCTGCTCGGCGCGGCCGTCATTGCCGGCAGCACGCTCCTTGCCGGATGCCAGACCGACGCCGTCGCCACGCAGCCGAACGCGGTGCGCGCGGCCGACAGCAAGCCGGTGACCAAGACCGTCTATGTCGCGCCGCAATCCGCGCGCTGCACGGGCGTCGCGCCGATGGAGTGCCTGCAGGTGCGCAACAGCCCCAACGAGCCGTGGAGCCTGTGGTACGCCGGTATCGAAGGCTTCGCGTACCAGCCCGGCTACCTGTACACGCTCGAAATCGACGAATACCGCGTCGCGCAGCCGCCGGCCGACGGTTCGTCGATCCGCTGGGCGCTCAAGCGCGTCGTCGAGCGCCGCGCGGCGAACTGACTTAGCAGGGGGCTCGGTCCCGCCTAGGTCGACGCATCGACGTACTCGCCCGCGGCGGCGTGTCAATCATGACATCCGGGCAGCCATGAGTGAAACAACTGGTCGGCTTAGATATTGGGGTTGCATGGACTCGGGTTGGGCTTGGGTCTATAGTAGTCTCTGGTATTACCTTTTGCTACGGAGGCCATGTCATGGTTGCGGCAACATCCATCAAGCTTGATGATGAATTGAAAGGGCGGGTTCAGCACTTGGCTGAAGCACGTCGGCGTACCGCGCATTGGATCATGCGTGAAGCCATTGAGCAGTATGTCGAGCGCGAGGAAAAGCGTGAGGAGTTGAATCAGGACACGCTCAAGGCGTGGGATGAATTTCAGGCGACTGGCCTGCACGCGACCGCTGAGGAAGTGGATAAGTGGCTCGCGAGTTGGGGGGCTGAAAACGAATTGCCCTCGCCCGAATGCCACAAGTAATCTTTGCACCGGCGGCTATCCGAGACCTGCAGCGACTGCGGGAATTCTTGTTGTCGAAGAATCCTGACGCCGCAAGGCGGGCTGGCGAAGCGATTAGACAAGGCGTTCAGGCTCTCGGTACTCACCCTCGAATGGGACGTCTCATAGAAGATCTCCCTGAGCAGTATCGGGAGTGGCCCATCGATTTCGGGGATAGCGGTTACTTGGCGCGATACCACTTCGACGGCAATGCCGTCACGATCTTGGCTGTGCGACACCAGAAGGAGGTGGGGTATTGATCATGGCGGACGGAAGCTGAACGTGAGCGCGGAATGAACCGTTTAGTCGGCGTCGTGCCATCAAGCATGTCTTATCCAGCGGGTACTTACCATCTCCACCATACGAGCGAATATTAGGCGGACGGACGCGCGGCCGCGCGGGCCGGCGGCGCGGCCGTATCGATCCGCCGGAACACGACGGACGACAGCAGCGTCACCACGCCCATGCACGTGAACGACAGCATGAACCCGTGCGCCATCGAGCCCCAATAGGTGGCAAACAGGTTGACGAGGCCGCCGCCGATCGACACGCCGAGCCCCATCGCCAGCATCTGCATCATCGTGAACAGGCTGTTGCCGCTGCCGGCGTCGGCGTGCGACAGCCCCTTCAACGTCACGCCGTTCATCGCCGCGAACTGCATCGAGTTCGCCGCGCCGAACACGATCAGCAGCGCGCCTTCCAGCAGCGGCGCGGGCCGCACCGACACCAGCGCGAACCCCGCGATCGCGCACCCGACGATCCCCGTATTCACGACCAGGAACGCCGCGTAGCCGAACCGCTTCACGAGCGGCGCGATCCAGCGTTTCGCGATGACGCCCGCGATCGCGGCCGGCAGCATCATCAGCCCCGATTGCAGCGGCGTATAGCCGAGCTGCACCTGCATCAGCAGCGGCAGCATGAACGGCACGGAGCTCGTGCCGATCCGGCACAGCAAATTGCCGAGCAGCCCCGAGCCGAAGTTCGGCTCACGGAACAGCCCGAGCCGGAACAGCGGCTGCGCGCGCCGCCGTGCGTGCGGCAGATACGCAAGCGCGCTCGCCAGCCCGACCACGGCGAGCCCGACCGCCCATGCGGCGCGATGCGCGGGCATCGGCGGGTCGATCGCGAGCGACAGCGCGATCATCGCGACCGACAGCAGCGCACAGCCGACGAAGTCGAACGGCGGCGGCTGTTGCGCCTGGTCGTGCGGCAGGTAGCGTTGCACGGCGACGAAGCCCACCACGCCGACCGGCACGTTGACGATGAACACCCAGTGCCACGAAATCGCCTGCGTGAGCCAGCCGCCGAGTGTCGGCCCGACGATCGGCCCGAGCTGGCCGGCGATCGACACGAACGCGATCGCCGCGACGTACTGTTCGCCCGGCACGCGGCGCAGCACGGCGAGCCGCCCGATCGGCAGCAGCATCGAGCCGCCGATGCCCTGCAGCGCACGCGCGGCGACGAGCTGGCCGAGCGTATGCGATGCCGCGCAGCCGATCGAGGCGAGCACGAACACGAGAATTGCGAGGGAGAACACGCGGCGCGTGCCGAACCGGTCGGCGAGCCAGCCGGACGCCGGCGTGAGCATCGCCATCGTCAGCGTATAGACGACCACGACGGGCTGCATCGCGAGCGGCGACGCATGCAGGCTTTGTGCGATCGAAGGCAGGGCGGTGTTGACGATCGTCGTGTCGAGCGACTGCATGAAGAAGGCAGCGGCGACGATCCAGAGCAGCGCGGCGTGTGTGGGTTCCCGGGACATGGCGAAATCGGTGGTGCGAAAGCCCGGCGTGGGGGGCGCCTTCACGCGGTTGCGCGGCGCCTGCCGGTCTCCAAGCGCACGATGGTACCGATTCCGATGGTCATCGGGAAGCCGCCTGAAGTCGTTGACTGTCATCGGCAATGCCGATGACAATGCGCCATGCTCAATCCCGTCTGGCTCAACACGTTCGCGACCGTCACGAACTGCCGCAGCTTCACCGAAGCAGGCCGGCAGCTCGGGCTCAACCAGTCGAGCGTCAGCGAACACATCCGTCGTCTCGAGGAGAGCGTCGGCCGGCGGCTGTTCGTGCGCGACACGCATTCGATCGCGATGACGGCCGACGGCGAGGCGCTGCTCGTGCATGCGAACGTGATCCTGCAGGCGCTGAACCGCGCGGAATCGCAGTTCCGCAAGCCGAGGCTGAAAGGGCTCGTGCGGCTCGGCGCGCCGGACGACCTCGCGCTCGTCGCGTTGCCGGACGTGCTCGCCGGGTTTCGCGCCGCGCATCCGGACGTCGCGCTGGAAATCACCACCGGCATGACGAGCCGGCTCTGCGAAGGGCTGGACGCGGGCGCGCTCGACCTGATGATCGGCAAGCGGCGGCTCGGCGAACGGCGCGGCACGCCGCTCTTGCGCACGCGGCTCGAATGGGTCGCGCGGCCCGGCACCGTCGTCGATCCGGAGCGGCCGCTGCCGCTCGTGCTGGTCGCCGAGCCGAGCGTGACGCGCGCGATCGTCCTGAACGCGCTCGCGGAGAAGGGGATCGGCTGGGAAGTCGTGTGTTCGAGCAGCAGCCAGCCGGGCTGCATCGCGGCCGCACGCGCGGGGCTCGGCCTGACCGCGACGTCGCACTATCTGTCGACGCGCGGGCTCGCGCCGCTGGTCAACGGCGACGCGCTGCCGGTGCTGCCCGACATCGAGTTCATCGCGCTGGCCGCGAAGCGGCTCAGCCAGCCGGCGCGCACGCTGCTCGAATTGCTGGAAGCGAGCGACCTGAGCACGCCGGGCGCGGACGCGTAACGGATCCGTCACGGGCACGGCACCCGCATCCGGCGCCCACGCCCGCGTCGCGTGCCGTCATGCGGACCGTTTCTGCGAAATCACGAGCAGCGCGCCGTTCTTGTCCTCCAGCACCGCGCGGAATTCGTGCGGCCCGGCCTGCACCGGCACGCGCACCGACGCGCCGGCCTTCACGACCCGCGCCATCGCCGCATACAGGTCGTCGTCCTCGTCGACGCGCAGCGTGAGCGCCGCGCGCTCGACGATCTGCTCGTCGCCCGCGACCAGCGCGATCGTCAGCGGGCCGCCGTCGAGCGCGCAATAACGGTCGCCGTCGCGGAACTTCACGTTCAGGCCCAGCCCGTCGACGAACAGCGGCAGCGCCGTGTCGATGTCGTCGACCGGATACAGCAGCATCGATACCTTCATTCCCTCTCTCCGTTGTCGTTGGTCGGCGCGCGCCACGCGCCCGCCGTTCGATGCTAGCGCGCCGCTCCCGCCGCCACGCAGTCCGATCGGATGACGGTGAAACCCCTCTGTCCCCACAGGGAGGTAGCTACTCCGAACAGATGATGCCCGCGCCAGCCGGCGCGCCGACACTTCCATTCGTGGACCGTCGCGCTTCGTCCGTATCGTGCGGGCGGGCTGCACGACCCGACTCGTCCAACAACCATGGAGACGCACGCAATGAAGTTTTCCCTCATCTACGAAGCCCAGACCACCGACGCATCGCGCGAGGGCGACCACCGGGTATTCAAGGAGACGGTCGAACAGGCGCTGCTCGCCGAGCAGGTCGGCTTCGACACGATCTGGTGCGTCGAGCACACGTCGCTGACCCACTATGCGCACATGAGCGCGCCGGAAACCTTCCTTGCGTACCTGGCCGGCCGCACGACGCGCATCGGCCTCGGTCATGGCGTCGTGTGCCTGCCGCCGGCGATGAACCACCCGATCAAGGTCGCGGAGCGCGTCGCGCTGCTCGACATCCTGTCCGGCGGCCGCGTGCACTTCGGCGTCGGCAAGGGCGGCAGCCAGCAGGAAGCCGGCGCGTTCGGCTATGACCTCAACGAACTGCAGCCGATGATCGACGAATCGATGTACCTCGTGCCGAAGATGTTCGTGCAGGACGAGATCGAGCACGACGGCAAGTACATCAAGATTCCGAAGCGTCCGATCCACCCGAAGCCGTTCCAGGATCCGCATCCGCCGATGTACCTCGCGTGTACCAACACCGACGCGCTGCTGCGCGCCGGCCAGCGCGGGATGGGCGCACTGGTGCTCGGCTTCGGCGGCCCCGACGAAGTCGCGAAGAAGAACGCCGTGTACCGCGAAGCGTGGGCGAACCGCAAGCCGGAAGACCAGGTCGGCTTTCGCCCGACCCAGCACCTCGCGGCGCTGTGCCCGACGGTCGTGATGGCCGACGGCCAGGCCGCCCGCAAGATCGGCATCCGCGGCCAGCGCTACTTCATGGAGTCGCTTGCGTACTGGTACACGGGCGGCGAGCGTCCGGACCCGGCGAAGTGGGGCGACGACCTCGTGCAGGCCGATACCGGCGAGATGGTGATCCGCTCGCGCTTCGCGTCGGAGGAAGTCGTCGTGAACTTCGCCGACCCGGCGCTCGCGATGATGAACCCGAACCACGCGTACGGCACGGTGGACGACTGCATCGGCTATGTCGGCCGTCTGCAGGAGGCCGGCGTCGACGAGGTGCTGTTCCTGTGCCAGATGGGTACGGTGCCGCACGACGCGCAGATGGAGACGATCCGCAACATCGGCGAGCACGTGATCCCGTTCTTCAACAAGGAGAAGGAGCGCGCCTGCGCGTGATGCACCGGGCCGCGCCCGTCGTCCGGTCGGACGATGCGGCGCGGTCGCGCGAAGCCGACCATCGGTGGTGGCGAGCATCGCCCGCGGCCAGGCCGCGCCGAACAACTTTGAACGAGAGCGGGGCACGCGCCGCGGCGCATCACCCGCTTCACAGGAGACATTCGTGCATCGCGACAACGATTCGAACGCACTGGCCGCCACGCTGATCGCCCGGGCCGAGGCCCTGGCGCCGACGCTGGCCGGCCGCGCCGCGCAGGCGGACGCGCAGGGCCGCATCCCGGCCGAGACGATCGCCGACATGCAGGCCGCCGGCTTCTTCAAGGTGCTGCAGCCGAAGCGCCATGGCGGCTACGAGCTCGATCCGCAGGCGTTCTTCGACATCCAGATGGCGCTCGCGCGCGGCTGCATGTCGACCGCGTGGGTGTACGGCGTCGTCGGCGTGCACAACTGGCAGCTCGCGCTGTTCGACGAACGCGCGCAGCAGGACGTGTGGGGTGACGATCCGTCCACGCTGATCGCGTCGACCTACATGCCGGTCGGCCGCGTGACGCCGGTCGACGGCGGCTTCCGCCTGTCGGGCCACTGGAAGTTCTCGAGCGGCAGCGAACTGTGCGAATGGGTGTTCCTCGGCGCGCTGGTGCCGCCAGCCGTTGCCGGCCAGCCGCCCGAGTACCGCACCTTCCTGCTGCCGAAAGCCGACTACCGGATCCAGCAGGACTGGGACGTGCTCGGCCTGCGCGCGACGGGCAGCCACGACATCGTCGTCGACGACGTGTTCGTGCCCGCGTACCGCACGCACAAGGCGATCGACGGGATGATGGGCACGAGCCCCGGCCTGGCCGTCAACGACGCGCCGCTGTTCAAGCTGCCGTTCGCGCAGATCTTCGTGCGCGCGGTGTGCACGTCGTGCATCGGCGCGCTGCAGGGCGCGCTCGACGATTTCACCGGCTATGCGGCCACGCGCGTGTCGGCCAACAGCGGCGCGAAGACGACCGACGATCCGGGCGCGCAGAACGCGTGCGCGAACGCGGCCGTCGCGATCGACGAGATGCAGGTGCTGCTCAAGCGCAATTTCGCGGAACTGATGGCATCCGTCACCGGCGGCCCGGCCGTGTCGATCGAGCGCCGCGTGCATTTCCGCTACCAGTCCGCGCAGGTCGCCGAGCGCTGCGCGCAGGCGGCGAACGCGCTGCTGCGCTATGCGGGCGGCAACGGCATCTATCACCGCAATCCGCTGGTGCGCCGCTTCCTCGACCTGCATGCGGCCCGCGCGCACTACGCGAACAACGTCGATCGCTTCGGCCAGAACCTCGGCGCCGTGATGCTCGGCCGCGAGAACACCGACTTCTTCATCTGATGGAGACGCGATGAACGACCCGCAAGCACAGCAATACGTGTTCGACGTGGTGGTCGTCGGTTCGGGTGCGGGCGCGCTGCTCGCCGCGTGCCGCGCGGCCGACCGCGGCCTGTCCGTCGTCGTGATCGAGAAGACGGCGCTGTACGGCGGCACGTCGGCCGTGTCGGGCGGCGGCATCTGGGTGCCGTGCAACCACCATATCGCCGAACTGGGCGCGACCGATTCGCGCGAGGCCGCGCGCGGCTACATCGAAGCGTGCGTGGCCGGCGAATCGACGCCCGAGAAGATCGACACCTATCTCGACCGCGCGCCGGAAATGCTGCGCTACCTGGAAACGAAGACGCCGGTGCGTTACCAGTCGCTGCCGAGATACGCGGACTATTTCCAGAAGGTGCCGGGCGCGATGCCGGGCTACCGTGCGCTCGATCCGATGCCGTTCGACGGCGGGCTGCTCGGCGACGAACTCGACCGGCTGCGGCCGGCGTCGCCCGGCACGCTGATCGGCGGGCGTGTGGCCGTGACGTCGAAGGAGGCGCACACGCTGTTCTCGCGCGGGCCCGGCTTCATGAAGCTCGCGATCGCGCAGTTCGGCCGCTACTGGCTCGATATCGGGATGCGCCGCCGCACGCGGCGCGACCGGCGCCTGACGCTTGGCAACGCGCTGATCGGCGGGCTGCGCCGCGCGCTGCTCGACCGCAACGTACCCGTGTGGCTCGACACGCCGATGCGCGATCTGCTCGACGTCGACGGCCGCGTGACCGGCGTGCGCGCGCAGCGCTTCGGGCAGCCGGTGACGATCGTCGCGCGGCGTGGCGTGATCCTCGGCGCGGGCGGTTTCGAGCGCAACCAGCCGATGCGCGAGCACTACCTGCCGCAGCCGACGCAGGCGCAGTGGAGCGCGACGCCGCCGGCCAACACCGGCGATGCGATCGCCGAAGGCCACCGGCTCGGCGGTGCGCTGGCGCTGATGGCGCACGTGTGGGGCGCGCCGACGGTCGGTGTCGCCGGCGAGGAGAAGCAGCGCGCGCTGTTCGTCGAGCGCAACCTGCCGGGCTGCGTGATCGTGAACCGCTTAGGCAAGCGCTTCGTCAACGAAGCCGCGCCGTATTCCGAATTCGTGCCGGCGATGTATCGCGACCATGCGCGCACCGGCGCGAGCGTGCCCGCGTGGATGGTGTTCGACGCGCGGTTTCGCCGCAAGTATCCGTGCGGGCCGATCATGCCGGCGTCGATGATGCCCGATGCGCGGATTCCGGCCGCGTTCCGCGACGTGATCGTGAAGGCCGACACGATCGACGCGCTCGCGGCGCGCATCGGCGTCGACGCGGCCGGCCTGCACGACACGCTGCGCGACATGGCCCGCTACGCGGCAACCGGGATCGACGAGGCGTTCGGCAAGGGCGACAACCTGTTCGACACGTACTACGGCGATCCGCGGAACAAACCGAACCCGTGCCTCGGGCCGGTCGACCAGGCGCCGTTCTACGCGGTGCGGATCGATGCGGGCGATATCGGCACGAAGGGCGGGCTCGTCACCGACGTGCATGCCCGCGTGCTGCGCGCCGACGGCGAGCCGATCGACGGTCTTTACGCGATCGGCAACACCAGCGCCTCGATGATGGGCGCGAGCTACCCCGGCGCGGGCTCGACGCTCGGTCCGGCGATGACCTTCGGGTATCTCGCCGCCGACCACCTGGCTGCTCGTGCAGCCGACGCCGGCGGGCAGCCCGCCCGGCCTTCCACGACTGAACTTGACGGAGTCCGATCATGAGCGATCTCACTACCCATCCGCTGCGCACCGACATGCTGCTCGCGATGCGCCGCCTCGCGCGCTCCGTCACGGTCATCAGCAGCGCGCACGACGGCCGGCGCTATTCGATGTCCGCGACGGCGGTCGATTCGCTGTCCACCGATCCGCCTTCGCTGCTGATCTGCATCAACCGCAGTGCGTCGCTGTATCCGCCGCTCGACGCGGGTGCCGGCTTCTGCGTGAACGTGTTGGCGGCGGCGCACGAAGGCATCGCGATCGACTGCAGCGGCCGCCTGAAGGGCGAGGCGCGCTTCACGACCGGCGACTGGCACACGTCGGCGCTCGGCGTGCCGTATTTGCGCGACGCGCAGGCGAGCCTCGTGTGCGAGCAGGACGGCCGCTTCGAATACGGCACGCACACGGTGTTCATCGGGCGCATTCGCGAGGTGCTGATGAGCGGCGACGTCGATCCGCTCGTCTATCTCGACGGTGCCTACACGACGCCCGGTGCGCCGGTGGCCCGTGCGGCCGCGTGACGTGAGGAGCCGGCCATGAGCGATTCGCGCTTCCATCGGCTGACCGTGGCCGACGTGATTGCCGAAAGCGACGACGCGTGCTCGTTCGTGTTCGACGTGCCGGCCGCGTTGCGCGACGCCTTCGCGTACCGGCCCGGCCAGTTCCTGACGCTGAACGTGCCGTGCGCGGACGCGACCGTCGCGCGCTGTTATTCGCTGTCGAGTGCGCCCGGCATCGACGCCGCGCCGAAGATCACCGTCAAGCGCGTGCGCGACGGCCGCGCGTCGAACTGGCTGTGCGACCGCGTGAAGGCGGGCGATGCGCTCGACGTGCTGCCGCCGGCCGGCGTGTTCACGCCGCGCACGCTCGATGGCGACCTGCTGCTGTTCGCGGGCGGCAGCGGCATCACGCCGGTGCTGTCGATCCTGAAATCGGCGCTCGTGCACGGACGCGGGATGCTGACGCTGATCTACGCAAACCGCGACGAACGCTCGGTGATTTTCCGTGCCGAATTGCAGCAGCTCGCGCAGCGCCATCCGGGCCGCGTGCGCGTGATTCATTGGCTCGACAGCGTGCAGGGCATTCCGCAGCAGCGCCATCTCGAGGAACTCGCGCGGCCGTTCAGCCGGCAGGAGACGTTCATCTGCGGGCCCGCGCTGTTCATGGAGAACGCGCTGGCCGCGATGCTCGGCCTCGGGTTGCCGCGCTCGCGGGTCCATGTCGAGCGTTTTGCCTCGCTGCCCGATGCGCCGGCGCAGGCGCAGGCGGATACGACGGCGTCAAGCGTCGCGGCGGCGGCCTCGGCATCCGGCGATGGCGCGTCGATCGAGACGGTGCTGGACGGCGATGCGTTCGCGTTCGACAGCGCCCCCGGCGAAACGCTGCTCGACGCGATGCTGCGCGCGGGGGTGCCGGCGCCGAATTCCTGCCGGATGGGGCAATGTGGTGCGTGCATGTGCCGGATCGAGCGCGGCGAGGTCGCGCTCGACAGCAACCACGTGCTCGATGACGACGAGATCGCGGCCGGCTGGACGCTCGCCTGTTGCGCACGGCCCGCGAGCGACGCGCTGCGCGTGGTGTTTCCCGACTGAGCCGTCGCGCGCCGGCGGCGCGCACGGCCACCCTGATCTATGACGATGGACAACGAAATCCTGACCACGCCCGCGCTGATCGCCCGGGCAGCCGCGCGCCACGGCGCGCATCCGGCGATCGAGTCGGAGCATGGCCGGCTGACCTACGCGGAACTCGACGCGGCGCGCGTCGACGCGGCCCGCGCGCTGCTCGCGAGCGGTATCGAGACAGGCGACCGCGTCGCGGTGTGGGCGCCGAACCTGCCGCAATGGATCGTCGCGGCGCTGGCGATCCACACCGTCGGCGCGATCCTCGTGCCGGTCAATACGCGGATGAAGGGGATGGAGGTGGGCGGCATCCTGCACGACGGCGGCGCGCGGCTGCTGTTCTGCTGCGGCGCCTTCCTCGGCGAATCGTATCCGGCGATGCTCGCGCCGCACCGGCCCGCGACGCTCGAGCGCGTCGTCGTGTTCGACGGCGAGCCGCCACCCGGTGCGCGCGACGAGACCTGGGACGCGTTCCTCGCGCGCGGCGCCGAGGTGCCGCTGGCCGCGGTGCGCGAACGCGAGGCGCAGGTCACGCCGGACACCGTGATGGACCTGATGTTCACATCCGGCACGACGGGCCGTCCGAAGGGCGTGATGACCGCGCACGGCCAGAACCTGCGCGCCGCGCAGGCATGGGCGGCGATCGCCGGCGTGCGCGCCGACGACCGCTACCTGATCGTCAATCCGTTCTTCCACACGTTCGGCTACAAGGCCGGCTGGCTCGCCGCGCTGTCGAGCGGCGCGACCGTGCTGCCGCATCTCGTGTTCCAGCCGGCCGACGTGCTGCGGCGCGTCGCCGACGATCGCGTCTCGGTGCTGCCGGGCCCGCCGACGCTGTACCACGCGCTGCTCGATGCACCCGATCGCGCGACGCGCGACCTGTCGTCGCTGCGGATCGCGGTGACGGGCGCGGCGGCGATCGCGCCGAGCCTGATCGAGCGGATGCGTACGGAGCTCGGCTTCGAGACGGTGCTGACCGGCTACGGGCTGACCGAATCGTGCGGCTTCGCGACGCTGTGCCGCCAGGGCGACGATGCGCAAACCGTTGCCTTTACGTCGGGGCGCCCGATGCCGGAGGTCGAATTGCGCATCGCGGGTGAAGGCGGTGAGCCGCTCGGGCCGGACGAGACCGGCGAGATCTGGGTGCGCGGCTACAACGTGATGCGCGGCTACTTCAACCAGCCGGACGCGACGCGCGAGACCGTCGATGCGGACGGCTGGCTGCATACGGGCGATCTCGGCTGCGTCGATGCGAACGGCAACCTGAAGATCACCGATCGCATCAAGGACATGTTCATCGTCGGCGGCTTCAACTGCTATCCGGCCGAGATCGAGCGGCTGCTCGCCGCGCATCCGGCGATTGCGCAGGTCGCGCTGGTCGGCGTGCCCGATACGCGGCTCGGCGAAGTCGGGCATGCGTATGTCGTGCTGCGGCCGGGCGCGCATGCCGACGCCGACGAACTGAACGACTGGGCGCGCCGCAACATGGCGAACTACAAGGTGCCGCGGCATTTCACGTTCGTCGAGCAACTGCCGACGAGCGCGGCCGGCAAGGTGCTGAAGTACCGCCTGCGGGCGGGGACCGACGCGGCGGCCTGAGTGCCGATGCATCACACGAACGGGATGAACGCATGAACGACAACGGATTTCCGCAGGGCGCGGTGCTGGTGTTCGGCGGCAGTGGCGGGATCGGGCAGGGTGTCGCGCTCGAGTTCGCGCGTGCCGGCGTGCCGGTCGCGGTGGGTTATCGGAGCAAGGCCGACGTGGCCGAGCGCGTCGCGCGCGATATTCGCGGCGAAGGTGTCGCGGCCACCACGCACTGCGTGGACGTGACCGATCCAGCCCAGGTCGAGGCCGCGCTCGCGGCCGCGATCGGCGCGCATGGCCGCGTGCACACGGTCGTCTGGGCGGCCGGGCCGTTCGTGAACCAGCGCCATATCGGCGACATGATGCACGACGACTGGCGCCGCGCGATCGACGTCGAGACGGTCGGCTTCTTCGTGGCGGCGAAGGCGGCGTTGCCGCACTTCCGTGCGTCGGGCGGCGGATCGTTCGTGACGCTCGGCTCGGCCGGGCATCTGCGCTGGCCGGATCGCGACGGGCTGTCGGTCGCGCCGAAGGCGGCGAACGAGGCGCTGGTGAAAGGGCTGGCGCGCGAGGAAGGGCGTTACGACATTCGCGCGAATTCGATCCTGGTCGGCGTGATCGAGGCCGGGATGTTTCCGGTGCTGCTCGAACAGGGGCAGTTCGACCAGGCGTGGATCGACGAGACGCGGAAGATGCTCGCGCTCAAGCGCTGGGGGAAGGCGCATGACGTCGGGCGGGCGGCGGTGTTCCTGGCGTCGGACCGGGCCAATTACATTACCGGGCAGCAGTTGAATGTGTCTGGGGGGTATGGGTTGTAGCACGGCCGACCGAACGCGAAGGGCTGACCGCTCGTTGCGAGCGGCCTTTGCATTTCCGATTCGCGTGACGGCCCTGCTACCGATGCTCGATGTGTTGCACGTTCGCAAGCACTTCCGGCGAACGCTTTGCCGGGGTTTCCGGCCGGACTGAGGGAACGCTCACAGCATTGCACCCGCTTCGCTCATCGCTGTTTCCCATGACCTTGTCGCGAAGCCGGATGTAAGGCTGCTCGACGAACTTGTATGTCAGATGTGCGAATGCGAAATAGAAGCCGGCGAGGGTGACATACAGGATGAGTGTCGTGCGATGACTTTCGATTGACCATCCGTATTTTGCAAACATGCCGAGCACCAGTGTCAGCATGCAGATGTGTCCCAGGTAGAGGGAATACGAAATCCGACTGGTCCAGTCGATGAAACGATCGAGCAGACGACTGCCCGACGTGCGAATGGTCATCGCTGCGGGAAGCAACGCGGCGATGACGACGGACAGCATCGGGTATGTCATGGTGCGGACGATGGCGTTGGTGACGAGATAAGGCGCACCGCATGCGAAGTAGAGCGTCAGGGCGGCAAAAATCGGCAACGCAAATTTCCAGAGCGATGCAAGACGCGCAAACTGTTTCGGTCGTTCGATGCGGATATATGCAACGATTACCCCAATGAACAGGGAATCCAGCCGGCACAAGACGATGGATCGAACATGACGATCGACATCCGATAGCGACTGGGCATGCCAACCAAAAACGATCCGTGCGACAAGCGGGCCAACGATGAACACGGCGCACGTTGCGAGCATCGCACGTCCGTTCGACTTCAGCATCCCTGCGGCGGCGAGAAATACGCACGGGAGCAACAGGTAGAACCATTCCTCGACGGCCAGGCTCCACGAGTGCTCGAAGAATGGTCCTATCGGCCACGCCAGATTCTGGAGAAAGAGGAAGAACGGCCAGGCGACGTCGAGCGATGCGGGGCCGTGGTAGTCGAAGCGTAGATAGACGAGCAGGAAGAAGGCATAGAGCGGGAGGGTGCGTGCCCAGCGGCGCTTCCAGAAATCAAGAACATCGCCCGGGGCCTTGAGCTTGCCCGCTTTCCGGGACCGGATCAGTACGCTTCCGATCAGGAACCCGCTCAGAACGTAAAAGATCTCTACGCCGATCGTCCCCTGTGCCGAGAAGTACCATCGCAGCCACGCAGGCGGCGCCCCGTGCGCCACGGTATGGCTGGCGAGAACGAGGAGAACCGCGAGCGCACGCAGTATATCCAGTCCGAATACGCGCGGACTATTGGGGGGCGGAGCGGACTTCGTCATCGATAACGTGGGTGGGTTGGACGCCGAAGTGTAAATCAACCTGGCGGTCAGAAACGCTGGGTCCCCAGTAGGAACTGCGATGCCATGACGATGCGGGTTCGCACCCGGATCGAACGCATCGCTGCATCCGGAAAGCGTTGCCGGATTTGCACGCCAGGCGGTAGCAATGTCCGATTGCGGTCGCCATGCCGCGATTCCGGCCGACCGGTTCGGACTGTCGAATTCAGGGAGCGGGAATGCGCGAGTGGTGAATCGTTCCGATGGGTGCGACTGAATTGAACGGCCGCACCCGCGTCGCCGATCAGAGTTTGCGCATCACGCAACCGATATGGTCAGCGCGATCAGGGGAGAGCGTTTCGATCGTCGCCAGGCCCTCGATTTCGCGGCAGATACTGAACGTCTCGTTTCGATTCGAGATCAGGAAATCGCGCCCGTCGACGTGGAAGTTCCATTGGTGGAAGCCTTCCCAGTTCTCGTTCAGCGCCTCGTTCGCTGCATGCTCGGTCGCAATGAAGCCACCGGGTTTCGTCACGGCGACCATTTGCCGAAACGCTTCGACCGGATTGTAGCTGTGGTCGAGCGTGTTTTTCGCATAGGTCAGGTCGAACGTGTTTGCCGGAAACATCGTAGTCAGGCATTCGCTTTCGCACTGCCGGGTTTTGATGAGGGGAAGCCCTGAGGGAAAATCCAGGCGGCTGTACAGATCGCCCAGCGCATCGACGGCGGTGATGTCCAGCGGCATGCCGTTCATCTTCTTGCCCAGCACCGTCATCGGGCCGGCACCCACGTCGAGGATCTTCGGATTCCGAATGCCGTTCAGCAGTTCGGTCATCCACGGATGTATTTCGGTGTCGGGGTCGATGCGGAACTGAAAATCTTCCGGCCACGGACCGCCCTTCGTATCCAACCACTTCGACCAGAATTCGATTTCGTTATCGATTCCGCTAGACCACTGCAGTTTTTGCATTGTGTCCGTCCAGAGGGTATGGACGGATGATTCTATCATCCGCTGGAAGGCTGTCATCGGTCGACGAAACTTCGGGCGATGCGGGAATCGGTGCGGCGTAGTGACCGGGTGCGGCTCACACGACCCGTTCGCGCAGCATGCGTGAACCGGCATCCGTATTCCCCCTGACCTGCCGGGCACGCTTGCGTATCGGCCTCGCCCACGCCCTGTGCGAGGTCACACCTTTGCAACGTTTCTTCGATGCATGCGGCCACGTCCGATCGACGGTAACGGAGACGGACGTGCGCTGACGGCCGTCCGGCCTTGTTCGGCGTGCATCGCGATATCGATGCGTGCGCACACAATCGCGCGCTGCGGCGTCGCGTGCCGAATATCGATACGTTCCTGAAACGTTTCTCCCGATTTCGCCCAGCACGACGGCGAGCGTTTGGCTGCGACGCTTGCTGCGCGTCGATTTGCGCCGCATGGCACGCGCTTTGCGGTTGACCCGGTGCCGTCAGTGCAGACGAATCTCGCCAGAACGATCAGGGCATCGGCGGCATGTAACGACATCGAAACAAAGGGGAATCGGATCGGGTCGCGGACGCCGCGCATGTCGTATCGGTCATGCGCCCAGCGTACCGCGTTCCCGATCCGTCGAACAGCAAGCGTGCTTGCAAGGTGTCGTGCCGGGGTTCGCGTCACGCGTGGCGGCGTAGGTCGCACGCGTTGGCGAGGCGCGCCCGGCACATGTCGGGGGAGGCGCCCGTGAAAACGACGGTGAAACAATGGGCAGCGGTCGCGGTGACGTGTGCCGCGAGCATGCATGTCCTCGCGCAGGAGATCTACCTGCAAGGCGGCACGCAGGGCGTCGGCATCGGCGCGGCGGTGAGCTTCAATTCGGTGCTGGGCGCGCATGCGGACTTCAATGCGATCGATCTTTCGCATGACTTCACGGTGGCCGGCAATCGCTATCAGGACGACCTGAAGCTGCGCCAGGGCGGCCTGTACGCGGACATCTTTCCATGGCGCGGCAGCGGCTTCCGGGCGACGCTCGGCCTGCGCTTCAACGACGACGAGCTCCGTGGCGTATCGGTGCCGACCAATGGCACCTATGTGTTCGGCGGCAAGCGCTATCCGGCGATGCCGGGGATGTTCGCGGTGGCGGAAGCGCGCTATCCGACCGTGATGCCGTACTTCGGGATCGGCTACGGGCACCGGCCTTCGTCGAAGGGGCTGGGCTTCGTTGCCGACCTCGGCGTGGCGTACGGGATACCGAAATGTTCGTACACGCTGTCGCCGGAACTGGCGGCCGCGGCCGGGCCGGCGAAGAGCCAGCTCCTGGCCTCGAGCGGGCTGGATTCGCTGCGGCAGGTGATGTCGCGCTACCGGTGGTACCCGGTGTTGCAGATCGGGATCTCGTATCGGTTCTGAGTGGGTGAGACGTCGTTGCGTGTGCCGGTGCGGGCAATGCCGGCATCGCCGATACGGGCGTGGCGACGAGGGTTGGCAAGACTGCCGTCTGACGACCGACGCGAGTACGGCGCGCGGAGGCGGTGCATGCAGCCGCGTCGCTGCAGCGTGTGCGTGCGCCTCCACAAGACGCGGTGAATAGCCGATCGGCCGTCTTTCCCGCCGTTCCGTTCCGGCTTACCTTGCTGACAGCAATTCGACCCGTCGGGCGAGCGGCGCATGCCGAGAGGATTCATGCGGCCCGTTGCCGTTCGCCGACGCCAATCACCGTCCTCTTTCCGTCAATGGCGATGATAGCAATGATTGCAATTCGCCCTCGTGTCGCTATCATTGATATCAAACCCGGATGGAGGAACTCATGGCAAATCTACTGGTGCGTAACGTGGATGACAGTATCGTTCAGAGCCTGCGGGAGCAGGCTGCGGCAAATGGCAGGAGTGCCGAGGCCGAACATCGGGCCATTCTGTCCGATGCGCTCGGCCGGCCGAAGCGAAAGACATTTGCGCAAGTGCTGATGAGCATGCCCGATGTTGGCGACGACGCGGATTTTCAACGTGTTCAGGATTCCTGCGAGGCCAGGCGTGTATTTGATTGACACGAATATCATCAGCGAAATCAGGAAGGGCAAGCGAACCAACCGAGGCGTGCGGGCGTTCTTCAGGCAGGCCGCGGCGGACTCAAGCCCGCTTTATCTTTCCGTCGTAACGGTTGCTGAACTTCGCCGCGGCGTCGATCTGATTCGTCATCGCGGCGATCATCCTCAAGCATCGGCGCTCGAGGCCTGGATGGCGACCATCCTGTCCGGCTATGCGCCGAACATCCTGCCGGTCGACATCGAGATCAGCCAGATGTGGGGGCATTTGCGCGTGCCCGATCCGACGCACGAACTCGACAAGCTGATCGCGGCCACCGCGCTGATCAACGATCTCACGGTGGTCACGCGCAACGTCGCGGATTTCGCCCGCACCGGTGTCCGGCTGCTGAACCCGTTCGACTGACCCGGATTGCCGCGCCGCGGCAATCCGCACCCGCTCCGCGTCTCCTGCCGCATGCATCGCCCGTCCCACCGGGCTTGCCCGCACACCTGCGCCGTGCCAGTTCCCCGCCGCCTCTCGTCCCAACAGACGATGTAACACCACCCCCGAGCGGCCAGAATCCTTTCACGAACAACGGATTCTGAACCAGGAGGAGGCCGACATGATCGATGTCCGTGCGCTTGGCTATGTCGTCGTCGAGGCGACGCGCGTCGATGCGTGGCGCCGCTACGCGGAAGACGTGCTGGGCATGCAGGCGCTCGACGCGCCCGACGGCGCGCTGTACCTGAAGATGGACGAGCGCGATTTCCGCTACGTGATCGTTCCCGGCTCGACCGACCGCTATTTCGCGTCGGGCTGGGAGCTGCCCGACGGCGCCGCGTTCGACACCGCGCTGGCGGCACTGCAGCGGGCGGGCGTCGAGCCGGTGCGCGCCACCCGCGACGAAGCCGCGCTGCGCCGCGTGCAGGCGATGGCGTGGTGCACCGACCCGTCCGGCAACCGCCACGAGCTGTACTGGGGCGCGCGCTGCGACTTCCGCCGCTTCGTGTCGCCGCTGGGCGTCGCGCACTTCGTCACCGGCGACATGGGGCTCGGCCACGCGGTGCTGCCCGCGCCGCAGTTCGACGCGACCGACGCATTCGTGCGCGGCGTGCTCGGCTTCGAGCTGTCCGACATCTACCGCGTGAAGTTCACGCCCGATCCGGCGGAACCCGAGAAGCGCATCCACTTCATGCACTGCCGCAACGCGCGCCATCACAGCCTCGCGCTGTTCGAGATGGCCGTGCCGTCGGGCTGCGTGCACGTGATGGCGGAAGTCGACTCGATGGACGAAGTGGGCCGCGCGCTCGATCGCGTGGCCGCGCACGACGTGAAGATGTCCGCGACGCTGGGCCGTCACTGCAACGACCAGATGATCTCTTTCTACATGAAGACCCCCGGCGGCTTCGATCTCGAATACGGCTTCGGCGGCCTCACGGTCGACTGGTCGAAGCACGCGGTGTTCGAGGCCACGAAGGTGAGCCAGTGGGGCCACGATTTCAGCATCGGATACCGGTAAGCCAGCACGATGACGATGAAACCTCTCGACAAGACGATGTCCGCGCGCGACGTGGTCGCGCAACTCGCCGACGGCATGACGATCGGCATCGGCGGATGGGGGCCGCGGCGCAAGCCGATGGCGCTGGTGCGCGAAATCGCGCGCTCGAACCTGAAGGACCTGACGATCGTCGCGTACGGCGGCGCCGATGTCGGCCTGCTGTGCGCGGCCGGCAAGGTGCGCAAGGTGGTGTTCGGCTTCGTGTCGCTCGACGTGATTCCGCTCGAACCGCATTTCCGCCGGGCTCGCGAGCAGGGCCGCATCGACGTGCTCGAACTCGACGAAGGGATGCTGCAGCTCGGCCTGCGCGCGGCCGCCGCGCGCCTGCCGTTCCTGCCGACCCGCGCCGGGCTCGGCACCGCGCTGCTCGATCACGCACCGCAACTGCGCACCGTGCAATCGCCGTACGACGACGGCGAGACGCTGCTCGCGATGCCCGCGATCGAACTCGACGTCGCGCTGCTGCACGTGAACGCGGCCGACCGGATGGGCAACACGCGCATCGACGGCCCCGATCCGTTCTTCGATGCATGGATGGCGCGGGCCGCACAGCGCTGCTACGTGTCGGCGGAAACGGTCGATGCATCGCTCGCGAGCGAGGACCTCGATGCCGCCAAACGCAATCCGTTCGAGCGCTCGCTCGTCACCGGCGTCGTGCATGCGCCGGGCGGCGCCCACCCGACGTCGTGCGGGCAGGCCTACGGCTGGGACCTGCCGCACCTGCGTGCGTACTGCGCGAGTGCGGAAGACGACGCGAAAACGACGGCGTACCTGCGCGACGTGGTCGGCCAGGACGAACGCCGGTACCTCGAAGGCGTCGGCGGCCTGTCGCACGTGACGACGCTGCCGTTGCCGATTCTGTAAAGGAGCGCCTGTGAGCGAATCTCTCGACCATTCCCTCGCGGAACTGATGATCGTCGCGTCCGCGCGACTCTGGCGCGACGACGGCGAAGTGCTGGCGACCGGCATCGGCACGGGCCCGCGGCTCGCGGCCGGCCTCGCGCGGCTCGCGTACAACAACGGGCTGATGCTGACCGACGGCGAAGCGTATCTCGTCGAGGAGCCGGTGCCGCTTGGGCCCCGGCCCGACGGCTATCGCGTGAAGGCGAGCGGCTGGATGACCTACGAGCGCGTGTTCGACTGCCTGTGGCACGGCCGCCGCCATGCACTCGTGATGCCGACGCAGATCGACCGCTTCGGCCAGGCCAACATCTCGTGGCTCGGCGACGACTACGCGCGCCCGAAAACCCAGCTGCTCGGTGCGCGCGGCTTCCCCGGCAACGCGACGAACCACGCGAACTCGTTCTTCGTCAGCGGCCACGGCAAGCGCACGTTCGTCGAAAGCGAAGTCGACATGGTGTGCACGGTCGGCTACAACCCGGCGCGCCGGCTGCCCGGGATGAAGACCTTCGTCGACCTGCGCAGCATCGTCACCGACCTGTGCGTGATGGATTTCGGCGGGCCGGACCATGCGATCCGCGTGCGTTCGCTGCATCCGGGCGTGAGCTTCGACGAGGTGCAGGACGCGACGGGCTTCCCGCTGATCGCCGCACCCGACCTCGGCACGACGGCCCCGCCGAACGCGGAAGACCTCCGCATCGTGCGGGCGCTCGATCCGCACAACCTGCGCGCGACGATCGTGCGCAACAATCCGGCGCCGCGCCGGGGATGAGGTCCGACATGGAAGCGACCCAGGTGACCTTCGGCGACGGTGTCGTCGACTACGCGGTCGAGGATGGCATCGCGACGATCACGATGAACCGCCCCGAGTATCACAACGCGCAGAACTCGAAGATGACGTATGCGCTCGACGCGGCGTTCCGGCGCGCCGCGCACGACGACGCGGTGAAGGCGATCGTGCTCGAGGGCGCCGGCAAGCATTTCTCGGCGGGCCACGACATCGGCACGCCGGGCCGCGACATCCACGAGTCGTTCGACCGCGCGTCGCTGTGGTACGACCACGTCGACAAGGAAGGCGGCGAATTCCTCTATGCGCGCGAACAGGAGGTGTACCTCGGGATGTGCCGGCGCTGGCGCGACCTGCCGAAGCCGACGATCGCGATGGTGCAGGGCGCGTGCATCGCCGGCGGGCTGATGCTCGCGTGGGTGTGCGACCTGATCGTCGCGTCCGAGGATGCGTTCTTCGCCGATCCGGTCGTGCGGATGGGGATTCCGGGCGTCGAGTATTTCGCGCATGCGTACGAGCTGAACCCGCGCATCGCGAAGGAATTCCTGTTCCTCGGCGAGCGGATGCCGGCCGAGCGTGCGTACCAGATGGGGATGGTCAATCGCGTGGTGCCGCGCGAGCGGCTGCGCGACGCGACCTACGCGATCGCCGCGAAGATCGCGACGATGCCGCGCCTCGGGCTCACGCTGACCAAGCAGGCGCTGAACCACGTCGAGGAGCTGCAGGGCAAGCGCGCGGCGATGGACGCGGCGTTCGCGTGGCATCACTTCGCGCATGCGCACAACGAACTGGTGAGCGGCGATCGCCTCGGCGGCTACGACGCGCGCAGCATGGCCAGCTCGCAGCGCCAGCCGAACGGCGCGGAGGCGCAGGCAGCGGGCAATGGCGCGGCCGTGTCCGTCAATGGCGCTTCGCCAGCCGCGCCTGCGCTGGACGCGCTCAAACCGGCCGCCGTGAATGGAGCTGCCGCATGAGCGCGACGCATCAACGCACACTGCATACGCCGCTCTGCGACCTGCTCGGCTGCCGCTACCCGATCGTGCAGACCGCGATGGGCTGGGTGGCCGATGCCCGGCTCGTCGCGGCCACCGGCAACGCGGGCGGCTTCGGCTTCCTGGCCGGCGCGACGCTCGAACCCGAGCAGGTCGAGGCCGAGATCCTGAAAGTGAAGTCGCTGACGGACCAGCCGTTCGGCATCAACTTCCACATGTTCCAGAAGAACGCGCAGCAGGTCGTCGAGCTGGCGATCAAGCACCGGCTGCGCGCGGTGAGCTACGGCCGCGGGCCCGATGCGAAGACGATCCGCCGCTTCAAGGAGGCCGGCATCGTCTGCATGCCGACCGTCGGCGCGCCGAAGCATGCGGCGAAGGCCGTTGACCTCGGTGCGGACATCGTGACCGTGCAGGGCGCGGAAGGCGGCGGTCACACGGGGTCGGTGCCGACCACGCTGCTGCTGCCGAAGGTGCTCGACGCGGTGCGCGTGCCGGTGGTCGCGGCCGGCGGGTTCTTCGACGGGCGCGGGCTGGCTGCCGCGCTCGCGTACGGTGCGGCCGGCATCGCGATGGGCACGCGCTTCCTGATGAGCGCCGAATCGCCGGTGCCGCGCGAGACGCTCGAGCGCTACGTCGCGGTCGGCGACCCGGCGCGCATCCGCGTATCGGACGCGCTCGACGGGCTGCCGCAACGCATGATCGACAACCCGTATCTGCTGAAGCTCGAACGCTTCGGCCCGCTGCGCCGCACGTGGTTTGCACTGAAGACCGCCGAAGCGTGGCGGCGCCAGAACGGGCTGAGCACGGGCGACATGCTCGGCCTTGCGCTCAAGGCGCTGCGCTCGAACGACTACACGGCCAGCCAGACGCTGATGGCCGCGAACGCGCCGTTCCTGATCCAGCGCGCGATCGTCGAGGGCCGCCCGGATGAAGGCGTGCTGCCGAGCGGCCAGGCTGCCGCGATGATCGGCGCGATCGAATCGTGCGACGCGTTGATCGCACGGATCGTCGCGGAAGCCGGCGAGCGGCTCGACGCACTGGCCGCGCTGCGCGGCGCGCCGGCCGCACAGGCCGCGTGAACACAATCACAGGGAGGCAGAGGAGATGACAGCATCCAACCAACCGGCCGGCGCGACGCCGTTCCGGATCGATCGTGCCGACGGCATCGCCGAACTGGTGATCGCCCATCCGCCCGTGAACGCGCTCGACGCGCAGGGCTGGCATGCGCTTTCCCGCGCGCTCGATGCGCTGGGCGCGGACGACGACGTGCGCGTGATCGTCGTGCGCGGCGAAGGCCGCGGTTTCTGCGCGGGCGTCGACATCAAGGAACTGGCCGCGCATCCGGAGCGGATCGTCGCGGTCAACGCGGGCAACTACGAGACGTTCCGCGCGGTGCACCGCAACCCGAAGCCGGTGATCGCGGCCGTGCACGGCTTCGTGCTCGGCGGCGGGATCGGCATCTGCGGCGCGGCGGACATCGTCATCGCGGCCGATTGCGCGCGCTTCGGCGTACCCGAGATCGACCGCGGCGCGATGGGCGGCGGCGCGCACCTGCAGCGGCTGTTCGGCGTGCAGAAGGTGCGCGCGATGTACTTCACCGGCGACCTGATCGACGCGGCGGAAGCGTACCGGCTCGGCGCGGTCGAGCAGGTCGTGACGCGCGACACGCTGCGCGACGCGGCGCTCGCGATCGCCCGCAAGATCGCGGAGAAGAGCCCGGCGATGGTGCGGCTCGCGAAAGAGGCGCTGAACGGCGTCGAGGATGGCGATCTCGAGGACAAGTACCGCTGGGAGCAGGGCTTCACGCTGCAGGCGTACATGACGAACGATTCGACGGAAGCGCGCGCCGCGTTCGTCGAGAAGCGCGACGCGCGGTTCGACGCGCAGGCAACCGCCGAGGAGGCACGCGCATGAACCTGACCTATACGCCGCAGCAACAGGCGTTCCGTGCGGAGATCCGCGAATGGCTCGCCGCGCACGTACCGCGTGAGCGGCTGCCGAGCTTCGACACCGAGGCAGGCTTCGCCGCGCACCGTGAATGGGAGCGCACGCTGCACTCGGGCCGCTGGAGCATGGTCACGTGGCCGCGCGAGCTGGGTGGGCGCGGCTGCGACCTGATCGAGTGGCTGATCTTCGAGGAAGAGTACTGGCGTGCCGACGCACCGATGCGCGTGAACCAGAACGGCATCTTCCTGCTCGGCCCGACGCTGATGGATTTCGGCACGGCGGAGCAGAAGGCGCGCTTCCTGCCCGCGATGGCGGCCGGCGAGCACGTGTGGGCGCAGGGCTGGTCGGAGCCGAACGCGGGCTCCGACATGGCCGCGATCCGGACGACGGCCGCCCGCATCGGCGACGAATACGTGCTGAACGGCCAGAAGATCTGGTCGACGCGCGCGGTGTGGGCCGACTGGCTGTTCGGCCTGTTCCGCAGCGATCCCGAATCGTCGCGTCACCACGGGCTCACGTTCCTGATGGTGCCGCTGTCCGCGCCGGGCATCACGGTGCGGCCGATCCGCCAGCTCAACGGGCAGACGGGTTTCGCGGAAATCTTCTTCGACGACGTGCGCGTGCCGGTCGAGAACCGGCTCGCGGCCGAAGGCGCGGGCTGGCAGGTCGCGATGGCGACGGCCGGCTTCGAGCGCGGGCTGATGCTGCGTTCGCCGGCACGGTTCCAGCGCACCGCGCAGGCGCTGCGCGACCTGTATCTCGCCCACCGCGACAGCGCCGACCGCGATCCGACGCTGCGCGAACGCGTGGTGCAGGCGTGGATGGATGCGCAGGCGTACGCGCTGTCGACCTACGCGACCGCGAGCCGGCTGCTGAAGGGCGGTCATATCGGCGCGGAGTCGAGCACCAACAAGGTGTTCTGGTCGGAGCTCGATTTGCGCATGCACCAGATCGCGCTCGACATCCTCGGTGCGCACGGCGAGGTCGTCCCGCAGACGGCTGCGCAGCACGCGACGCTCGGCCACTGGCTCGACGGTTTCCTGTTCGCGCAGGCCGGCACGATCTACGCGGGCACCAACGAGATCCAGCGCAACATCGTCGCCGAACGGATGCTCGGCATGCCGCGCGCGTAAGCGCGCCGGCGCCACCCTTACAGAACGGACATCGTATGGATTTCGTATTCGATGAAGACCAGGAAGCGCTCGCGGACAGCGTGAAGCGCCTGCTGATGACCGAGATGACGCCCGAGCTGATCCGCGAGCTCTGGGCCACGCCGACCGGGCGTTCGGACGACCTGTGGGCGCTGTTCGCGTCGCAGGGGCTGACCGCCGTGTCGGTGCCCGACGCGCACGGCGGCCTCGGCCTGACCGAAGCGGAATGGGCGCTGCTCGCGCAGACCTACGGCTATTTCGGCAGCCCCGAGCCGCTGCTCGACACGGCGCTCGTGTCGGCCGGCGTGCTCGCGCGGCTGCCGGCGAGCGACTGGCGCGACGCGCTGCTGCGCGACATCGCCGAAGGGCGGGCGCGCGTCGCGCTCGTGCATCCGGTGAATCCGTATGCGGCCGACGTGCATGTCGCGCAGACGCTGCTGTGCGAGCACCGCGGCGAGCTGCACCGCGTCGACCCGGCGCAGTGCGCATGGCGTGCGGTCGACAGTGTCGACCCGTCGCGACGGCTGTTCACGCTCGACTGGGAACCGTCGGCGGCCACCCGCATCGCGAGCGCCGACGCGGCCGCGCCGCTGCTGAACCGCGCGCTCGACCACGGCGCGTTCGCGGTCGCCGCACAGCTGCTCGGCCTCACGCAGCGCGTGCTCGACGTCGCGATCGACTACAGCGCGCAGCGCAAGCAGTTCGGCAAGGCGATCGGTTCGTACCAGGCGCTCAAGCATCTGCTCGCCGATGTCGCGATCCGCTACGAGTTCGCGCGGCCGGTGGTCGCACGCGCCGCGCAGGCGATCGCCGACGATCACCCGCAGCGCGCGGTGTTCGTGTCGCACGCGAAGCTCGCGGCGACGTCGGCCGCGCAACTGGCCGCACGCCACTCGATGCAGGTGCACGGCGCGATCGGCTACACGTGGGAGCTCGACCTGCAGATCTTCATGAAACGCATCTGGGCGCTGTCCGGCAGCTGGGGCGACAGCGCATTCCACAAGGCCCGCGTGGCCGACGCGATCCTCGGCGACGCGTTGCCGATCGGCCCCGCGCAGACCTTCGACCTCGAGGAATTGAACTGATGAAACAAGCCTATATCGTCGACGCGCTGCGCACGCCGACCGGCCGCCGCAAGGGCGGGCTCGCGCACGTGCATGCGGCGGATCTCGGCGGCTTCGTGCTGAAGACGCTGGTCGAGCGCAACGCGATTCCCGCCGACGAATACGACGACGTGGTGTTCGGCTGCGTCGACACGATCGGCCCGCTCGCGGGCAACATCGCGCGCACCTGCTGGCTCGCGGCCGGGCTGCCGCTGCAGGTGCCGGGCGTGACGGTCGACCGCCAGTGCGGCTCGTCGCAGCAGGCCGTGCATTTCGCCGCGCAGGCCGTGATGAGCGGCGTGCAGGACGTCGTGGTGGCCGGCGGCGTGCAGACGATGACGCAGATCCCGATCTCGTCCGCGATGACCTGCGCGGCGCCGCTCGGTTTCAACGACCCGTTCTCGGGCAGCACCGGCTGGCGCGCGCGCTTCGGCGATGCGCCGGTGTCGCAGTTCGTCGCCGCGCAGCGGATCGCCGATCACTGGAACCTGTCGCGCGACGCGATGGAGCGTTATGCGCTCGAAAGCCATCGCCGTGCGGTTGCGGCCATCGAGGCCGGGCATTTCAAGCGGGAAATCGTGCCGCTCGAAGGCGTGCTGCACGACGAGACGCCACGCCCCGACACGTCGCTCGAAAAGATGGCGACACTCGAACCGCTGACGCCGGGCGGCTCGCTGACGGCCGCCGTCGCGAGCCAGACCTGCGATGCGGCCGCCGCGCTGCTGATCGTGTCGGAGGAGGCGTTGAAGCGCTACGGCCTCACGCCGCGCGCACGCATCCATCACCTGAGCGTGCTCGGCGACGATCCGCTGTGGATGCTCACCGCGCCGATTCCCGCGACGAAGGCGGCGCTGAAGAAGAGCGGCCTCGACTGGTCGCAGATCGACGTCGTCGAGATGAACGAGGCATTCGCGTCGGTCGCGCAGGCCTGGCTCGCGGACACGCGCTTCCCGCACGAAAAGACCAACCCGAACGGCGGCGGGATCGCGCTCGGCCATCCGCTCGGCGCGACCGGCGCACGGCTGATGACGACGCTGCTGCACGAACTGGAGCGTACGGGCGGCCGCTACGGGCTGCAGACGATGTGCGAAGGCGGCGGCCTCGCGAACGTCACGATCATCGAGCGCCTGTGAGCGCGCCATCTTTCACGATCCACGAGGCATGAGCATGGGAATCTGTAACGGACGCACCGTCATCATCACCGGCGCGGGTGGCGGGCTCGGGCGCGAATACGCGCGGGCGTTCGCGGCCGAAGGCGCGGCGGTCGTCGTCAACGACATCCGGCACGACGCCGCACAGGCGGTCGTCGACGAAATCGCACAACGCGGCGGCCGCGCGCTCGCGAATGCGGACGACATCACGCAGGTCGACACCGCGCAGCGGATCGTCGACGCGGCGCGCGAAGCGTTCGGCGACGTGCACGTGCTCGTCAACAACGCGGGCATCTGCCGCGACAAGATGTTCACGAGCATGACCGAAACCGACTGGGACGACGTGATGCGCGTGCACCTCCGCGGCCACTTCTGCCTGTCGAGCGTGCTGGCGCGTGTGTGGCGCGACGCGGCGAAGGCCGGCAACCCGGTCGATGCGCGGATCGTCAACACGAGTTCGGGCGCCGGGCTGCAAGGCTCGATCGGCCAGTCGAACTACGGCGCGGCAAAGGCGGGCATCGCTGCACTCACGCTGATGCAGGCGGCCGAGCTGCAGCGCTACGGCGTGCGCGTGAATGCGCTCGCGCCGGCCGCGCGCACGTCGATGACCGAAGGCGTATTCGCCGACATGATGAAGAAGCCCGAGGACGGCGGCTTCGACTATTTCGATCCGGCCAACGTCGCGCCGCTGGTCGTGTGGCTCGGCAGCGCGCTGTCGGCCGACGTGACGGGCCAGGTGTTCGAGGTCGCGGGCGGGATGATCGCGGTCGCGGAAGGCTGGCGCACCGGCCCGAGCGTCGATCGCGGCGCGCGCTGGGCGGCGGCAGAGGTTGGTCCGGCGATTGCACGGCTGCTTGCCGATGCGCGTCCGGCGCAGCGCGTGTACGGGAGCTGAGAAATGGATCTGGCGCTCACCGACGAACAGGCGATGATCCGCGACGCAGCGGCCGACGTGCTCGCCGAACGCAGCGCGTCCGCCGACGTGCGCCGCGCGCTCGCGCAGTCGGCCGGCCGTGACGATGTGTTGTGGGCCGCGCTGTCCGCCGAACTCGGCTGGAATGCGCTTGCATTGCCCGAGACGGCCGGCGGGCTGGGGCTCGGCGCGGTCGAGCAGACGGTGCTGATGGAGCAGCTCGGCCGGCGCATTGCGTGCGTGCCGTATTTTTCGACGGCGTGCCTGGCGGCGACCGCGCTCGCGGGCTGTGCCGAGACGCCGCTGGCGAAAGACTGGCTTGCAAGGATCGCAGAAGGCGCGTGCAGCGCGACGCTGGCGCTGCCGTTCGACCTGCCGACCGTTTTGCGGTCGTTGCCGGTCGTCGCGGAAGAAACGGCGGGCGGCTACGCGGTGTCCGGCACGCTCGAACAGGTGCTCGACGGCGCGCATGCCGACCTGCTGCTGGTGCCCGCGCGGATCGCGAACGAAGGGCAGTCGATCGGCCTGTTCGCAATCGACGTCGCGACGGCATCCGGGCTCAAAGTCACGCCGCTCGACACGCTCGATGCAACACGGCCGATCGCACGCGTGGTGTTCGACGAAGCGCGCGTGAGCCGCGACGCGCTGCTTGCTGGCGGCACTGCGGCGGCACAGTTGCTGGAGCGCACCGCCTGGTTCGCGGCACTTGCGCTGGCCGCCGAACAGCTCGGCGGCGCCCAGCAATGCCTCGACCTGACGCTCGACTACACGAGCCAGCGCGTGCAGTTCGGCCGTGCGATCGCATCGTTCCAGGCCGTCAAGCACCGCTGCGCACAGATGATGGTGCTGATCGAATCGGCGCGCTCGGCCGTGCTCGGCGCCGCGCATGCGTGGGACGCGGAAGCCGGCAGCGCGCAGCCGAGCGACGCATTGCGTGCCGAAATCGCCGCCGCGAAATCCGCCGCGAACGACGCGTATGCGTTCTGCGCGCAGGAAGCGATCCAGCTGCACGGCGGCGTCGGCTTTACGTGGGAATACGACCCGCATCTCTATTTCAAGCGCGCACAGGCGTCGGGTGCGCAGTTCGGCAGCACGCCGCAACTGCTCGAATGGATCGCGTCCCACGCGATCGACGGCGGCGCATCGCCTCGCGACGAAGCGTTCGCCGCCGCCGCGGTGGCCCTTCGTCCGTCGGCCGCACGCGCAGGAGCCCTGCAATGAACAGCGAAACGCGCGAACAGCAATTGCGGCACGAAGTGGCCGACTGGGTGCAGTCGCACCTGACCGGCAACTTCGCTTGCCTGAAATACCGCGGCGGCCCCGGCGACGAGGAAGCGTGGCCCGAACTGCGCAAGGCGTGGGAACAGGAACTGGCGAAGGGCGGCTGGACCGGCCTCGGCTGGCCGACCGAGGCCGGCGGGCGCGGGTTCTCGGTCGCCGAGCAGGTGATCTTCCACGAGGAATACGCGCGGGCGGGCGGTCCCGGCCGGATGGGCCATATCGGCGAAGGGCTGCTCGGGCCGACGCTCGTTGCGTGCGGCACCGACGACCAGCGCGCGCGCTTCCTGCCCGGCATTCTCGCTGGCACGCAGTTCTGGTGCCAGGGGTATTCGGAGCCCGGCGCGGGTTCCGACCTCGCCAACGTGCGCACGCGCGCCGAACAGGATGCGGACGGTACGTGGCGCGTCCATGGCCAGAAGGTCTGGACGTCACTCGCGCACGATTCCGACTGGATCTTCGTGCTCGCGCGCACCGACCCCGCGTCCAAAGGCAACAAAGGGCTGTCGTTCCTGCTGATGCCGCTCGACCAGCCGGGCATCGAGATCCGGCCGATCAAGCAGCTCAACGGCGGCGCGGAATTCAACGAAGTATTTTTCGACGGCGCAAGAGCGGAAGCGCGCGACCTCGTCGGCGCACCCGGCGACGGCTGGCGGATCGCGATGACGCTGCTCGGCTTCGAGCGCGGGATGTCGACGCTCGGCCAGCAGATGCAGTTCGTCCGCGAACTCGAATGGGTGATCGACGCCGCGCGAGAATCCGGCGCGGACCGTGACCCCGTGCTGCGCCAGCGGATCGGCCGCGCGTGGGCCGGGCTGCGTGTGATGCGCTACAACGCGCTGCGGATGTTGTCCGGCGCGGACGACACGGAAGCCGGCGCCGGCGCGCCGCTGCGTCGCGAGGCGCTGATCTACAAGTATTTCTGGTCGAACTGGCACCGCGACCTCGGCCAGCTGGCGATGGATGCCCTCGGCCCGCGCGCGAACGTGATCGACCCGGCCGACGAAAAGCTCACCCATCTGCAGCGCGTGTTCCTGTTCTCCCGTGCGGACACGATCTACGCGGGCACCAACGAAATTCAGCTCAACATCATGGCCGAGCGCGGGCTCGGCATGCCCAGGGAAGCCAGAGGAACAGCATGACCGAATCCCAGATCCAGAAAGCGCCGGCCTACGTGCCGGGCCACCAGCTGCTCGCCGGCAAATCGGTGCTGATCACGGCGGCCGCCGGCGCCGGCATCGGCTTCGCGGCCGCGCGCCGCTGCGCGGAAGAAGGCTGCCGCGCGCTGTTCATCTCCGACATCCACGAAAAGCGCCTCGAACAGGCGGTCGAGACATTGCGCGCCGAAACGGGGCTGCAACAGGTCTACGGCCGCCTGTGCAACGTCGCGGTCGAGGCCGACGTGCAGGCGCTCGTCGCGCAAGCTCAGGACAAGCTCGAAGGCGTCGACGTGCTGATCAACAACGCGGGGCTCGGCGGTTCGACCCGCATCGTCGATATGGACGATGCCGAATGGTCGCGCGTGATCGACATTAGCCTGACCGGGACGTTCCGGATGACGCGCGCGATGCTGCCGCACATGCAGGCCCGTGGCCGCGGCGCGATCGTCAACAACGCATCGGTGCTCGGCTGGCGCGCGCAGGCGGAACAGGCGCACTACGCGGCCGCGAAAGCGGGCGTGATGGCGCTCACGCGCTGCGCGGCGCTCGAGGCGTCGCCATACGGCGTGCGCATCAACGCGGTCGCGCCGAGCATCGCGATGCACGATTTTCTGAAGAAGTCGGCCCCGGCCGACCTGCTGAATCAACTGGCGTCGCGCGAGGCCTTCGGGCGCGCCGCCGAAGTCTGGGAGGTCGCGAACGTGATGGTGTTCCTTGCAAGCGATTACGCGTCGTACATGACGGGCGAAGTGCTGTCGGTCAGCAGCCAGCACGCATGATGAGCACGACCCTCGACCCCGTGCGCACGACGCCCCGCGTGTTCGCCCATCCCGGCGAACTCGCGGCGGCCGTCGGCGACACGCTCGGCGCGAGCGCATGGCTCGCGATCGACCAGTTCCGCATCGACGGCTTCGCCGATGCGACGGGCGACCACCAGTGGGTGCACGTCGACCCGGTGCGCGCGAAGGACGGCCCGTTCGGCGCGTGCATCGCGCATGGGTACCTGACGTTGTCGCTCGTCAACTATTTCCTGCCGCAGATCGTGCGGATCGACGGCGCGCGGCTCGGCGTCAACTACGGTTGCGACAGGATCCGCTTCCCGGCGCCGGTGAAGGTCGGCGCGCGCGTGCGCGGCGTCGGCGAGCTGCTGCGCGTCGAGCCGCTCGACGGCGGCGTGCAGGCCTGGATTCGCGTGACCGTCGAGATCGAAGGCGAAGCGAAGCCCGGCTGCGTGGCCGACACGATCAGCCGTTACTACTTCTAGATTCAGAGAGCAGAGACATGGAAGACGCAGTCATCGTTTCCGTCGCACGCACGCCGATCGGCAAGGCGTTTCGCGGCATGTTCAACGACACCGAGGCGCCCGCGCTGGGCGGCCACGTCGTGCGCACCGCACTCGAACGCGCGGGTGTCGCGCCGGCCGACGTCGACGACGTGCTGATCGGCTGCGCCGCGCAGCAGGGCACGCAGGGCTACAACATCGGCCGCCTGTCGGCCGCGGCGGCCGGGCTGCCGGCGTCGGTACCGGGCATGGCGATCGACCGCATGTGCTCGTCGGGCCTGATGTCGATCGCGAGCGCCGCGCGCGGCATCGGCGCGGGCGATGCGCGGATCGTCGTCGCGGGCGGCGTCGAGTCGATCTCGCTTACGCAGAACAAGCACAAGAACGCGTATCGCGCACGTTCGCAGGCCGTGCTCGACCACCAGCCGGCCGCGTACATGGCGATGATGGAAACGGCCGAGATCGTGTCGCGCCGCTACGGGATCTCGCGCGCCGCGCAGGATGCGTTCGCGCTGCAGAGCCACCAGCGCACCGCTGAAGCCCAGGCGGCCGGCCGCTTCGACGCGGAAATCGTGCCGCTCGACGTGCGGCGCACGCTGTTCGACAAGGAAGGCAACCCGGCCGGCTACGAGGACGTGCACGCCGCGCGCGACGAAGGCGTGCGCGCCGACACGACGGCCGAGCGGCTCGCGGGGCTGAAGCCGTCGTGGAGCGGCGGCAAGGTCGTCGAGCAGGGCGAATTCGTGACGGCCGGCAATGCGTCGCAACTGTCGGACGGCGCGGCGGCCGTGGTCGTGATGTCCCGCAGCGAGGCGGTACGCCGTGGCCTGACGCCGCTCGGCGCATTCCGCGGCCTCGCGGTGGCCGGCTGCGAGCCGGACGAGATGGGCATCGGCCCGGTGTTCGCGATTCCGAAGCTGCTGGCGCGCTTCGGGATGACCGTCGGCGACATCGGGCTGTGGGAGCTGAACGAGGCATTCGCGTGCCAGGCGCTGTACTGCCGCGACACGCTCGGCATTCCCGATGACCGTTTGAACGTCGATGGCGGCGCGATCGCGCTCGGCCATCCGTTCGGGATGTCGGGTACGCGGATGACGATGCACGCGCTGCTCGAAGGCGCGCGGCGCGGCGTGCGGCACGCGGTCGTGACGATGTGCATCGGCGGCGGGATGGGTGCCGCCGCGCTGTTCGAAGTCGGCGCGTAGCGGCACGCGGACGGGCCGCGCCGCACGCGCGGCCCGCCATTCAGGACCATTCGAGGCCGCGGCAACGACCGACGGCCCGGAGACATGCAGGCGACGGCGGTGGGCGCGATGGCGCGAACCGTCGTCGCACGCAGACACAGGAGACAAGCGATGAAACGAACTTTGCCCGGACTCGCGATGTCGGCGCTGGTGCTCGGCGCCGCGTTGTTCGCGTTTTCGCCGCGCCCGCTGCCGGCGTTCCCGGTCACCGCGATCCACGCGGACCGGCTGCAGATCAACGGGCTCGCCCGGGCTGGCGCGCGCATCGTCGCGGTCGGCGAGCGCGGCGTGATCCTGCTGAGCGACGATGCGGGCGCCCACTGGCGGCCGGCCTCGACCGCACCCGACCCGGCATCGACGCTCACGCAGGTGCGCTTCATCACGCCGACGCTCGGCATCGCGGTCGGCCACGACGGCCGGATCGTGCGCAGCGACGACGCCGGCCTGCACTGGCGCGACGTGCATATGGATCACGCGCATGCCGATCCGCTGCTGTCCGTCTGGGGCACGGCCGACGGCCCGCTGTTCGCGGCCGGCAGCTTCGGCCAGCTGCTGCGCTCGGACGATGCGGGCGTCACGTGGCAGACCGTGAACACCCCGGCCGGCGACCGTCACCTGAACGCGATCGTCGGCGACGGCCACGGCAACCTGCTGGTCGCGGGCGAGAGCGGCACGCTGCTGCGCTCGACCGACAACGGCGCGACGTGGGACAAGCTGCCGTCGCCGTACGCGGGCTCGCTGTTCGGCGCGCTGATGCTCGCGAACGGCGACTGGGTCGCATACGGGATGCGCGGCAACGTGGTGCGCAGCACCGATCGCGGCGCGACCTGGACGCACGTCGACAGCCACGTGCCGGTGTCGTACTTCGGCGCGACCCAGCTCGCCGACGGCGAACTCGTGCTGGTGGGCCAGGGCGGCGCGATCGTCGCGTCGCGCGACGGCGGGCTGACCTTCGACGTGCGCAAGCTCGGCGGCGTGCAGAGCCTCGCGGCGGTGCTCGACATGGGCCACGGCGCGCTGCTGCTCGGCGGCGAGGCCGGCGTCGCGCCGCTCGCCGGCGCGGTTGCGTCAACGCCGTCCTGACGCGCGGCCGTCCCGCTGCCTGCTCCCGTTCGTTTCGCATCGACAAGAGAATTCCATGAACGACCTGTCACGCCCCCCTGAAGCCGTTCCCGCGTCGCGCCTCGCCGCGTTCGTCGAGCGCTGCGCCGACACGATCATCCGCCGGCGCAAGCTGCTGATGCTGCTGTGCGTCGCGGTGACGCTCGCGCTCGGGCTGTCCGCGACGCGCCTGAAGCTCGATCCGGGCTTCAACAAGATGATCCCGATGCAGCACCCGTACATGCAGGTGTTCGAGCGTTATGCGGGCGCGTTCCCCGGTGCGAACACGATCCTCGTGAGCCTGCGCTGGAAGGGCGATGGCGACATCTACAACCAGACGTTCATGGACGCACTGCGCCACGCGACCGACGACGTCTTCTTCATCCCGGGCGTGAACCGCTCGCGCGTGTTCTCGCTGTTCACGCCGAACGTCCACTACACCGAGGTGACCGAGGCGGGCTTTCGTGGCGACGTGGTCGTGCCGGGCCAGTTCTCGAGCGCGAACCCGGACGATCTCGCGAAGGTGCGCCGCAACGTCGCCCGTTCCGGGCAGATCGGCCGCCTCGTCGGCAACGACCTGAAGTCGGCGCTGATCCGCGCGGAACTGCGCGAGACCGACCCGGCCACCGGCAAGCGGCTCGACTACAGCGCGGTCGCGCGCCAGCTCGAGGAGATCCGCGCGAAGTACGCGAAGCAGGGCATCGACGTGAACATCATCGGCTTCGCGAAGCTGGTGGGCGACGTCGAGAACGGCATCGCGGGCGTGATGGCGTTCTTCGCGCTCGCGTTCCTCGTGACGGCCGCGCTGCTGTTCGCCTATACGCGCTCATTGAAGACCACCGTGCTGGCGCTCGTCGTCGCGCTGCTGCCGGTCGTGTGGCTGCTCGGCGCGCTGCCGCTGCTCGGCCTCGGCATCGATCCGATGTCGATCCTCGTGCCGTTCCTGATCTTCTCGATCGGCGTGTCGCACGCGGTGCAGATGACCAACGCGTGGAAGCAGGCGCTGGTGCGCGGCGCGTCGTCGGCCGATGCCGCGCGCGACGCGTTCCGCAAGCTGTTCGTGCCGGGCACGGTCGCGCTGCTGACCAACGCGCTCGGCTTCATGGTGATCATGCGGATCAGGATCGACATCGTGCGCGAGCTCGGCATCACCGCGTGCCTCGGCGTGCTGCTGATGATCGTGACGAACAAGGTGTTCCTGCCGATCCTGCTGTCGTACACGCGCCTCGAGCGCGGCACGCTGGCGCGTGCGCAGCGCACGGCGGCGGCCGGCGGCAGCCGGATGTGGTCGCGCTTCGCGGTATTTGCCCGGCCGGCGCCGGCGCTCGGCGTGTTCGCGGTGGCGCTCGCGCTGCTCGCGTACGGCACGCTCGAATCGCGCAAGCTGGAGATCGGCGACATCGGCACCGGCGCGCCGGAGCTGCGCGCGAACTCGCGCTACAACCTCGACAACGCGGCGATCACGCACCAGTACAACATCGGCGTGGACGTGCTGTCTGTGATCGTCGAGACGACCGGCTTCGACGACGCGTGCCTGCATTACCCGGTGATGAGCGCGATCGAGAAGTTCGAGATGAACATGCGCGGCGTGGCCGGCGTGCAATCGGTGACGAGCGTGTCGTCGCAGGGCAAGGTGTTCATCGCCGCGTTCAACGAGGGCAACCCGCGCTGGGCCGCGCTGCCGCGCTCCAGCGACGGGCTCACGCAGGGTGCCAACGCGTTCGACCCCGACAACGGGATGAACACCGCGAACTGCAAGGCGATCCAGGTGCTGATCTACACGAAGAACCACGAAGGCACGACCATCGCGCACATCGTCGACGAGATCAGGCGCTTCGCGGCCGAAAACCCGACGCCGAACGTCGCGTTCCGGCTCGCGGGCGGCAACGTCGGCGTGATGGCCGCGACCAACGAGGCCGTCGGCGACGCGGAGATCGCGATGCTGCTGTCGATCTTCGGCGCGATCGCGCTGCTGTGCGCGGTCACGTTCCGCTCGTGGCGCGCGGTGCTGTGCATCATCGTGCCGCTCACGCTCGTGTCGATCCTGTGCAATGCGGTGATGGCGCGCCTCGGCATCGGGCTGAAGGTCGCGACGCTGCCGGTGATCACGCTCGGCGTGGGCGTGGGCGTCGACTACGGGATCTACCTGTACGAGCGCCTGCAGCACGACATCCGCCACGGCGCGACGCTGCCCGACGCGTTCGCCGACGCAATGCGCCAGCGCGGCACCGCGGCGCTGTTCACGGCGGTCACGATGTTCATCGGCGTCGGCACGTGGGCGTTCTCCGCGCTGAAGTTCCAGGTCGACATGGGCGTGCTGCTCGCGTTCATGTTCCTCGTGAACCTGTTCGGCGCGGTGTTCCTGCTGCCCGCGCTCGCCGCGTGGCTCGGCGTCGAGCGTGCCGAGCGCCGCGCGCTGCACAGGCAGCAGCCGTCGCCGGCGGCCCCGGCGCCGCTGAAGCCGTCGCCCGCGCTCGAACCCGGCAACCCGATGCGCTGACCGGCACCCCCCATTTCCCCCGCGCGCGGCCGGCCGCCGCGCGTTCTCCACAACAGGAGTCAACCCACATGTCCGCACGCCCCTACAAGATCGAAGCCCAGCCGCTCGCGCAGCGCTATGCGCGCGGCTGGCATTGCCTCGGGCTCGCCAGCGATTTCAAGGACGGCAAGCCGCACACGCTGAACGCCTTCGGCCGCAAGCTTGCCGCATTCGCCGATTCGACCGGCAAGGTCAACGTCGTCGACGCGTATTGCCCGCACATGGGCGCCGACCTGAGCCTCGGCACGGTGCAGGGCGACAACCTCGTGTGCCCGTTCCACGGCTGGGCATGGAGCGGCGAAGGGCAGTGCGCATCGATCCCGTACTGCAAGCGGATCCCGCCGAAGGCGCGCATCGGCGCATGGCCGACCTGCGAGGAAAACAACCTGCTGTTCGTGTGGAACGACCCGGAAGGCAACGCGCCGCCGCCGGAAGTCGCGATTCCGCGGCTCGACGTGTGCTTTTCCGACGAATGGTCGGACTGGGTCGTCGACACGATGGTGATCCAGGCCAACTGCCGCGAACTGGTCGACAACATCTCGGATGTCGCGCACTTCGCGACCGTGCACCACGCGCCGATCGACTATTTCGCGAACCTGTTCGAGGATCACAAGGCGACGCAACTGATGGTCGGCCGCAGCGAGAAACTCGGCGGTGACGCCCTGACCGCGCTGTCGACGTATTTCGGGCCGGCCGTGCACATCACGCAGATGACGGGGCAGAGCGGCGGGCAGCCGATCCATTCGGTGCTGCTGAACTGCCACGTGCCGATCGACATGAACAGCTTCGAGCTGCGTTACGGCGTGATCGTGAAGAAGGTGGCCGGGCTGACCGACGCGCAGAACATGGAGATCGCGAACGCGTACGTGAAGGAAGCGCAGCGCGCGTTCTACGAGGACGTCGACATCTGGCACAGCAAGACGCGGATCGACAACCCGCTGCTGTGCGAAGGCGACGGGCCGCTGTACCAGATGCGCGACTGGTATTCGCAGTTCTACCTGGACGTGGCGGACGTGCGGCCGACGAGCGTCGCGCGTAAGGCATTCGAAATGCGGATTCGCGAAGGCGCCGCGCCGCCGGCCCTGCATCACGTGTTCGAGCCGCAGTAAAAACCGGCGGGCCGGCCGAAAAAGGGGGCGCATCGAAAACCGTCCCGTCGGCCGGCAACACCCGCTGCATAAGGCGCTCGCGGCGGGCATGCTTGTGCGTCGCATCAAAAAGACTTGACTAAACGGCCGCTCCCGCGTAGTGTCCATGACCGAAGTGTTCAAGAAGTTCGATTGCTCATCATTGGCCGCACTCCGTGCGGCGGTCGTTGGTCTCTCCCTCTTTTGATTCTTTCTGTGCCCGTCACGGGCGCATGTTCAATCATTCGTCATTTGTATTAAGGAAGTAATTGTGGATACCGGTACCGTCAAGTGGTTCAACGAAACCAAGGGCTTTGGTTTCATCTCCCCTGACAACGGCGGCGACGATCTGTTCGCCCATTTCTCCGAAATTCGCGGCACGGGCTTCAAGACCCTGGCCGAAGGCCAGAAGGTCAGCTTCGAAGTGAAGCGCGGCCCGAAGGGTCTGCAAGCGTCGAACATCACGCCGCAGTAAGTCGCATCGGCAACGGCCGCCCCGCGGTGGCCGCTGCCGGATGGATTGGCGCGCAGGGCGCCGCTTTGGCGGCAGCCGGCGCGTTTCCGATGCGCACGACCGATGCATCGCGACATCCACGATGCATCGGTCGTGACGCCTCCCTCATCGCATGCGCGACCCGCGTGCGACGCAACGCCTTCGTGAAGCGCCCGCCGTTTCGCGAGCGCATCACCGCTTCAACGCATCAACCCGAGCAGACCGCCGCCATGCCGTAGCAGGCGCGGTCCCGACTTGCGCGGCGCTTCATGCGCCGCCGCCACCGACCGCCTGAACGCCGCAACGCGCCGGGCTCCGATCGCAAGACAGGCCCTGGGCCCGTCTGAACGAACCGATCCCCGGCAGCCTGCCGGCCGCCGTCCCGTTGTGGGGCACGGCGCCGGGCAGATCGCCGCGGCCGCGGTCAATTACCTTGTCTGGAGGAATTGGTTTGGCAAAAGAAGAACTGCTGGAACTGGACGGAATCGTCGACGAAGTGCTGCCGGACAGCAAATACCGTGTCACGCTGGAAAACGGCGTCGTGGTCGGCGCGTACGCGTCGGGCCGCATGCGCAAGAACCACATCCGCATTCTCGCGGGCGATCGCGTGACGCTGGAACTGTCGGTCTACGACCTCACCAAGGGTCGCATCAACTTCCGTCACAAGGACGCGAATTCGCCGCGTCCGCCGCGCACCGGCCAACCGCGCCGTTAAGCGGCAACGATCGGCGCGGGCATGCCGCACCGCCTCGCCGATCGAATCCCGTCCGGCCGACGAAGCCGGACGAACCGGGTGGACGACACATCGCGTGCCGTCCGCCGGTCGCCGTCGGCATCGCCATGCCGCGGCGGCCAATACCGCCTTCACCGGCCGCCGCGCGTGCGCAACGCTCAGGCGGCCGCGTCCCGCAGGAAATCCTCGACGATCATCGCGAAATACGGCGGACATTCCTGCATCGGGTAATGCCCGCAATTCGGTATCGTCACGAGCCGCGCGTTCGGATGCCACGCGAGGAACGTCGCCTGCATCGCCGCTGCGTCGAGCCCCGGATCCTTGTCGCCGACGATCACCCCGTCACGAATCGCACGAGCCGGCCAAACGCATCGTCGTTGACGGTCGTACTTGCAAGAAGGCGCGCGAGTCGTCACAACACGGTTCGTGTGCGGCTTTACGTGCGGGCCGGCGCGGTCGTACACTCGTCGGCAATTCGCGGCCCGCGCCACCGCTTTCAAACCCTTCAGCAGCTTTCAGCGGGCCAACGACCGTGCCAGCAGGACTTTCGTCGCGCGACGCCAGGAGGCGCCATGAGTGCAGACGCAGCCCCCGCATCCCCGTCGGTTCAGGACCGCATCCAGCACGTGTTCGTGCTGATGCTCGAGAACCGTTCCTTCGATCACCTGTTCGCGTTGTCGGGCTATCCCGACATCGTCGCCGCGTCGCCGGGCAACAGCAACGCGTATGGTGATGCGGTCTATCCGTTCGGCGGCGGCGCGCCCGAGCGGATGCCGACCGATCCGTGCCACGAATTCACCGACGTGCTCGAGCAGCTGTGCGGCGCGGGCGCGCGGTTCGTGAAAGGGCAGCCGTATCCGCCGGTCGTCAACACCGGGTTCGTGTCGAACTACGCGACCTCGCATTCCGAAGGCACGCCGCCGCAGCCGGCCGACGCGGGCAAGATCATGCAGGGCGTCGATATCGCGACGCAGGCGCCGTCGCTGCACGCGCTCGCGAACGCGTTCGTGCTGTGCGACGCGTGGCATGCGTCGATGCCGGGGCCGACCTGGCCGAACCGCTTTTTCCTGCACGGCGCGTCGTCGGCCGGGCTCGACCATTCGCCGACCAAGGAAGAAATGGCCGGATGGGACGCGTTCAACGGCTTTCCGTATCCGAAGGGGTCGATCTTCGCCGCGCTCGGCGACGACAACTGGCGCATCTACCAGGACCAGACCGGCAATCCGCTCGGCCACGTGCCGCAGGTCGCGTCGCTGAAGGGCATCAGCTTCTTCGACATCGACGACCTCGCGCATTTCGAGGCCGATCTCGCGGCCGGCTATACGGCGCGCTACACGTTCATCGAGCCCGGTTACGGCGACATCGTGCACGGCACCTATCAGAACGGCAGCTCGCAACACCCGATGGACGGCCTGGCCGGTGGCGACCAGCTCGCCGCGCGCGTGTACAACGCGATCCGCCATTCGCCGGTGTGGAACAGCAGCCTGCTCGTGATCTGCTACGACGAGCACGGCGGCTTCTACGATTCGGTCAGGCCGGGCGCCGCGCCGCCGCCGAACGACGGCGCGGCGGCGACGTTGAACGCGAGCGGCTTCGGGTTCGACGTGTATGGCGTGCGGGTGCCGGCGATCGTGATTTCGCCGTGGGTCGCGGCCGGGCAGGTCGACCATACGCCGTACGATCATGCCTCGGTCGCCGCGACGCTCGAGCGGCTGTTCGGCCTCGCGCCGCTGACGGACCGCGACCGCCTCGCGAACGACCTGCTGGCGCTGGTCTCCACGACGTGCCGCACCGACTGCCCGCAAAGGATCGGATCATGAGTACGACACCGACGTTCGACCCGCGCGATGCATTGCCCGTGCGCGACGGCACGAGCCTGATCGCGTTTCTGCACATCCTGAAGAAAGCGCATGCGGCGCTGGTCGGCCATGACAAGGCCCATCAGCGCTTCAGCGAGATCGTGACGCGCGGGCAGGCGCGGCAATACATCGAGGAACTGATGCCGTCGCTGCTGCAGGCGCGTGAAGCGCATCGGCACAAGCGGCACGGCGGGAAGCATCGCTGAAGTCGGCGGGCGATGCGTGATCGAGGTGGCTCGATCCGCGCATCCGAAATGAAAACGGGGCTTGCGCCCCGCTTCCCGCCGCTTCCCGCCGCTTCCGGGTGAATGCCGGCCGCGTTCTCGCTCAGGCCGCCACCTCCCGCGCCCGCACCATCGTCAGTGCCGCGTCCTCGATCATGTCCTCCTGCCCGCCGACGAGCCGTTGCCGGCCCAGTTCGACGAGGATGTCGCGCGCGGGAATCCCGTACTTCGCTTCCGCGCGCTTCGCGAACAGCAGGAACGACGAGTAGACGCCCGCATAGCCGAGCGTCAGCGCATCGCGGTCGAGGCGGATCGGCGCGTCCATGATCGGCACGACGAGATCCTCGGCGACGTCCGAGATCGCGAACACGTCGACGCCCGTCTCGATCCCCATCCGGTCGCACACCGCGACGAACACTTCCATCGGCGTGTTGCCCGCACCGGCGCCGAGGCCGGCCGCGGCCGCATCGATCCGGTTCGCGCCGGCGGCCACCGCCGCGACCGAGTTCGCGACGCCCATCGCGAGGTTGTGGTGGCCGTGGAAGCCGAGCTCCGTCTCCGGCTTCAGCGCGTCGCGCACCTGGCTGATCCGCGCGGTCACGTCATCCGGCAGCATGTGGCCGGCCGAATCGGTGATGTAGATGCAGTTCGCGCCATACGATTCCATCAGCTTCGCCTGCACGACGAGCTGCGCCGGCGACGACATGTGCGCCATCATCAAAAAGCCGACCGTATCGAGCCCGAGCGTGCGCGCGAGGCCGATGTGCTGCTCCGACACGTCCGCCTCGGTGCAGTGCGTCGCGACGCGGATCGTGCCGACGCCGAGTGCGTGCGCCATGCGCAGATGCTCGACGGTGCCGATCCCCGGCAGCAGCAGTGCCGACACCTTCGCCTGCTTCAGCTCCGGAATCACGGCGCTGAGGTACGCCTCATCGGTGTGCGCGGGGAACCCGTAGTTGACCGATGCGCCGCCGAGCCCGTCGCCGTGCGTGACCTCGATCAGCGGCACGCCGGCCGCGTCGAGCCCGCGCGCGATGTTGCGCATCTGGTCGAGCGTGATCTGGTGGCGCTTCGGGTGCATCCCGTCGCGCAGCGACATGTCGTGGACGGTGATCTTCTTGCCTGCAAGTGACATCGTGTGACTCCTCGACTCAAGCGGTGGCGGCCGTCGCGGCCAGCATCTGTTCGGCGAAACGCTCGGCCGTGGCGGCCGCGGCGGCGGTCATGATGTCGAGGTTGCCCGCGTATTTCGGCAGGTAGTCGCCGAGCCCTTCGACTTCCATGAACACCGACACGCGATTGCCGTCGAACACCGGGCCGTTCTTCAGCGTGTAGCCGGGCACGTAGCGCTGCACTTCCTTGACCATCGCATGCACGGACGCGGTGATCGCATCGACGTCGGGCGGGCCGTCGGTCAGGCAGTGGATCGTGTCGCGCATGATCAGCGGCGGCTCGGCCGGGTTGATCACGATGATTGCCTTGCCCTTGCGTGCGCCGCCGACCTGTTCGATCGCGCCGGACGTCGTGCGCGTGAATTCGTCGATGTTCTTGCGCGTGCCGGGGCCGACCGAGCGCGACGACACGGTCGCGACGATCTCGCCGTACGCGACCGGCTGCACGCGCGATACCGCGTACACCATCGGGATCGTCGCCTGGCCGCCGCACGTGACCATGTTCACGTTCGCCTGCGCGCTGTCGAGATGCGCGTCGAGGTTCACCGGCGGCACGCAGTACGGCCCGATCGCGGCGGGCGTCAGGTCGATCATCTTCACGCCGAGCGCGGTGAGCTTGTCGGAATTGTCGCGGTGCACGTAGGCCGACGTCGCGTCGAACGCGATGCGGATGTCGTCGTCGGCCACGTGCGGCAACAGCCCGTCGACACCCTTGTCGGTGGTCTTCAGGCCGAACTCGCGCGCCCGCGCGAGGCCGTCGGACGCCGGATCGACGCCGACCATCCACACGGGTTCGAGCACCGCCGAGCGGCGCAGCTTGTAGAGCAGGTCGGTGCCGATGTTGCCGGGCCCGATCAGTGCGCATTTGATTTTCTTCATCAGGATTCTTCCTTTAGATAAAGCGGACGTCGCAGCTGCCGATGCCGGAGATGTGCATCGACAGCGCGTCGCCGGCCGTGACCGGAATCAGTTTGGCAAGCGAGCCGGACAGCACGATCTCGCCGGCGAGCAGCGGCACGTCGTACGCGGCGAGCGTGTTCGCGAGCCACGCGACCGCGTCGGCGGGGTGGCCGAGCGCCGCGTCGCCGCGGCCCTGCGCGACGGGCTCGCCGTTCTTGTCGATCGTCATCTCGCATGCAGCGAGATCGAGCGTGCGCGGATCGACGCGTGCATCGCCGAGCACGTACACGCCGCACGACGCGTTGTCGGCGACGGTGTCCTCGATGCGGATCGCCCAGTCGCGGATGCGCGAATCGACGATCTCGAAGCAGGGCGCGACGGCGGCCGTCGCGGCGATCACGTCGGTGCGGTCGATGCCGGGGCCGCGCAGGTCGCGCGCGAGGATGAACGCGATCTCGCCCTCGGCGCGCGGCGCGATCAGCGAATCGGCGGCGATCGCTTCGCCGGCCGCGTAGTGCATGCCGGACAGCAGGATGCCGAAATCGGGCTGGCGCACGTTCAGCATGTCCTGCACGGCCTGGCTCGTCACGCCGATCTTCTTGCCGACCACGGCCTCGCCGTGTTCGATGCGGCGTTCGATGAAGCGCTGCTGGATGCGGTAAGCGTCGTCGAGCGACAGGCGGCGCGGGCGGCTCGACAGCGGCGCGACCGGCGCACGCGCGTGCCACGCGTCGTACAGCTCGTCGCCGAGCGTCGTATGCAGGCGGGAAGACATGAAAGAGCCCTCGAATCTCGAATGAATCGAATGGAACAGCCGCCGTCGCGGGCGGCGCCGGGCGCCGGAGCGAGGCTCCGGCGCGTGGGTCGCGGGCGTGCCGCGTCGGCGGGTTGCTTAGTTACCCGAACTGCGGATCGCGTCCGGCGAGAAGTACGCCTCGTTGAACTGCGGGCTGTTGTCGAGCTTCGGCATCGGGCCTTCGTTCGTCAGGCGGTCGGCCATGTACGCGCCGGAGATCAGGTCGTGAAAGAACACGACGCCCGGGTAGAACACCTTCGCGTCATACGCGTACAGCGTCGTCGCGACGTTGGTGCGCCACAGCTGGCCGCGCGCGTCGTAGTTGTCGGCGAGCAGCGTCATCCACGAATCCTCGTCGATGTACAGCACGCGCTTCGCGTACTGGTGGCGGTAGTTGCTCTTCAGCGTCGCCTGCAGCACCCACACGCGATGCAGCTCGTAGCGGATATACGACGGGTTCTCGTGGCCCTTGGTCAGCAGGTCGGCGTACTTCACCGAGCTGTCCATTGCCTTGTAGTTGTCGTACGGCACGTAGATCTCGCGCTTGCCGACGATCTTCCAGTCGTAGCGGTCGCCGGGGCCGTTGTACAGGCGGTCGTCGTCGACGGTGCGGAAGCCGCCCGGGCCCTGCGGCTGGTCATAGCCGTATTCCGGCGCCTGGCGCACGCGCCGCGTGCCGGGGTTGTACATCCACGTGCGCGACGAGTTGTCCGCGCCGGCCTTGTCCCAGTTCGTGAAGCCGACGATCAGCGAGCCGCGGTCGGACAGCGGCAGCTCCGTCGCGTTGCGGTAGTACGTGCGGTTGTTCAGGTCGCTCTTCACGTCGTACTTGCCGGCGTTGCGCGGCGAGTAGATGTCGTAGCGCACCTTGCCCCATGCGATGTTGCCGTCCGAGTACACGACCGCCTGGTCGTAGGTCGCCTGCTCGGCGCCGATCGCCGACGAGAAGCGCTGGTTCCACAGCAGCTCGGCGGCCGTTTTCGGGATCGGGTAGGGCACCGTCGGCGGCGCGTTCGTGAGGCCGTTCGCGTCGGATGTCATCGTCGATTCCGGCGCGTATGCACGGATGTCCTTGTAGACGGAATCCGCATAGCGGAAGTCGCGATGGCTCGGGTAGACGTTGATCTTGAACGTGGCCGGGTAGCGCTTGAACATCGCCTTCTGGCCGTCGGTCAGGTGCTCGGCGTACTGCGCCATGTTTTCCGCGGTGATCGTCGCGACCGGCTTCTCGCTCGCGAATGGATCGGGGTAGCGGCTGCCGCGCTTGTACTGCACGTCCGGCGGCGTGCCGAGCCACTTGCCCGACCACTCGGGCACACCGCTGTCCTTGCTCGCGGCGCGCACCGCGCCCATCGGCGTCAGCGGGCCGTCGAGCGCCTTCAGGTCGTCCGGCGTGACCTTCGGGTACGACGCCGTCGCGACGACCGCGCACGCGGCCATCACCGACGCGCGCAGGAGGGGGAGATGAATGCGTTTCATATCGATCCTCATAGTGCTGAATGACGAGCGGCCGGGCCGCTCAGAAGTGGTAGGTCGCCGTGGCCAGCACGTAGTCGCGATCCGCGAGCGGGCGCGTGACCGGGTTCGGCGAGCCGAGGAACTTCGCGTACACGAGCGACAGCTGCAGGTTGCTCAGGCGCGTGAAGGTCACGCCGGCCGTCACGCGGTGGTCGCCCTGGCCCGTCAGCGAGCCGAGCGCGCCGGCGAGCGGCGACGTGCCCGTCAGGTCGTGCGTGTAGGTCAGCGGCACGTCGAGATCCCAGCCGTTGAACACGTTCTTGTAGCTGAGCGTCCACGCGATCTCCAGCGCGAGCGCGTTGCGCGAATTCGCGAGCGTGGTCGAGCCGTCGAGCTCGGAGATGCTGCCGGCATGCACGTACGTGAGTTCGCCGATCAGCGACTGAGAATTCGCGAGGAAGCTCGGCCCGATCGAGTAGATGCCGGACAGGTTGGTCTGCAGCACGTTCGCGCGGGTCGACTGCGGGCCCGTCGGCGTGTTGACGAGCACGGCCGCGCCCTGACGGTACGACACTTCGCCCGCGACGTTCACCGGGCCGACCTGCGTCGAGAAGCTCGCGCCGGTCAGCTTGATGTTGCTGAAGTAGGTCTGCTGGTACTGGAGCGTCGGGAAGTAGGTCGTGACGACGCTCGGGTTCATGTCGTTGTAGTGCAGGTGGTACAGGCCGAGCTCGGTGTCGCCGAGCACGCGGAAGCGCGCGCCGATCCCCCACTGGTTGCGCGCGCTCGGCTTGTCGTCGGGGCCGCGCGGAATGATCATCCCGCCCGGGCCGATGATGAACTGCGCGCCGGGGCCCGTGACGTCCGAATAGCTCCAGTACGTGCCGGGCGCGGTCAGCCGGTTCTGCTGGTACGAGAACTGGTAGTAGCCGAGCAGGCTGAAGTTCGGCGTGATCTGCCACTGCGTCGAGATCTGCGGCACCGGCAGCAGGATGTCCTTCACTTCGGCGCCGGCCATGTACGACTTGGTCGCGTCGGACGGCCCCTGTGCGCCCGCGATGTTCGGGAAGAACAGGCTTTCGCCCCACGCGACGACCTGGTCGCCGACCTTCACGTTCAGGCTCGTCGAGCCGATCTTGAACGTGTTGTACGCATACGCGGCGAGCAGCGTCGTGTGGCCGCCCGACCAGTAGCGTGCATCGCTCGTGAAGTTGTTGTACTGGCCCGACTGGTTCACGGTGCCCGGCGCGTCGTTGTAGTTCGGGCGGCGATACGCCTGGTCGTAGAACGTGTCGGCGCGCACGAACACGCCCCAGTCGTCGTGCTTCAGGTTCACTTCGCCAAGCAGGCTGACCTGGTTCTCGATCAGCTTGTTCTTCGCGAAGTTGCGGTCGCCGTCGTCGCCGTTGATGTTCGCCGGCGTGAGGAGATTGCCGCTCGGCGCGCGGGTGCGCATGCCGAGGCCGTAGCTGAGCGTGAACGTGTAGTCCAGCGTCGTGTCGGCGCCCAGCTCGATCGTGCTGCCTGCGTGTGCGCCGGGAGCGGCACACGCGAGCAGCGCGGCGGCCAGCGTCGACAGCGTGGCGGTTGCCCGCTTGTCGGTACGGCGCGAAATCCGTTGATGCATGGTGTCTCCTCTTGGGGGTATCGACGACGGTCGACTGTGTGTGTTGTCGTGAGAGGCAGAGTAGGGAGATCGCGGTAGCAGGGAATCGTCAAAATGAACTAGATGACTTCCCTAGGACTGGAGAACAATTCGCGCCGTACGGTCGGCCATGCGTGCATCAGCGTGCGGCCGCCTGCGCGGCCGACAGGAACGCGGGCCGCTCGCCGCCGCCGTCGAGCCGCAGGTTCGCACCCGACGTGTACGACGCGTCGGGCGACGCGAGGAACAGGCACGCGGCGGCGACGTCGTCGGGGGTCGCGAGCCGTCCGGCGGGAATCGTCGCGCGAATGGCGTCGAGCGCGTCGTCGTCGCCGTAGTGGCCTTCGGCGGCCGATTCCGTCTGCACGAGGCTCGGGCTGATCGCGCACACGCGCACGCGCGGCGCCCACTCGACCGCGAGCGACGTGACCGCGTTGACGAGGCCCGCTTTCGCGGCGCCGTACGCGGCCGTGCCGGGCGACGGCCGCGACGCGCTGACGCTCGCGATGAACAGCATCACGCCGCCTTCGGGCCGCGGCTGCATGAGCGCGTTCACGCGCTGTGCGAGCTGCAGCGGCGCGATCAGGTTCAGCCGCACGATCGATTCGGTGAAGCGCGGCGATGCATCAGCCGCGAGCGCGAACGGCGAGCCGCCCGCGTTGTTGACGAGCACGTCGAGGCGGCCGGCCGCCGCGTGAATCGTCGCGAGCATCGCGTCGACCTGTTCGATGTCCCGCAGGTCGGCCGCGACGAACGTCGCCGTGCGGCCGTCGGCCGACGGCGGGGTGTCGGGCGCGCTGCGTCCGCAGACGAACACGCGCGCGCCTGCCGCGAGAAACCGCTCGGCGATGCGCCGCCCGATGCCCTTGGTGCCGCCCGTCACGAGCACCGTCTTGCCGCTGTAGTCGAATCCGTTCATCGTTGCCTCCGTTTCGGTGGGCCGATGATAGGAAGAAGCGCGCGCGGCTTCGTAGTCTGAAAGGATGATGCCGGCCGGCGCCGGCGGCGCAATCATCGTGGCAGACAGCCATCGAACGACGAAGGAGACAACCCGCGATGACGATCCCCACGACGCCGCCGGCCGGCAGCTTCACCGACGTGCCGGGCGGCCTGCGCCTGCACCACTACGAGGCGGGCGCAGGCCGGCCCGTGGTGTTCATCCACGGCAGTGGCCCGGGCGCCAGCGGTTTCAGCAACTTCAAGCACAACGTGCCCGCGTTCGCGGCGGCCGGCTATCGCGCGATCGTCGTCGACCTGCCCGGCTACGGGCAGTCGTCGAAGCCCGCCGACGTCGCCTATACGCTCGATTTCTTCGTCGCCGCGCTGCATGCGCAACTGAACGCGCTCGGCATCGGCCCGGCCGTGCTGCTCGGCAACTCGCTCGGCGGCGCGATCGCGCTCAAGTACGCGCTCGACCATCCGGACGAAGTCGACGGGCTGATCATGATGGCGCCGGGCGGCGTCGAGGATCGCGACACCTATTTCCAGATGGAAGGCATCCAGCGGATGGTGAAGCTGTTCACGAATCGCCAGATGAATGACGACACGATGCGCGAGCTGCTGACGCTGCTCGTGCACGACCCGGCGATCGTCACCGACGCGCTCGTCGCCGAGCGGATGAAGGTGTGCGTCGAACAACCGACCGAAGTGCTGTCGACGATGAGCGTGCCGAACCTGACCGACGCGCTCGGCGACCTGCGTACGCCGGTGCTCGGGTTCTGGGGCACGGACGATCGTTTCAATCCGGTCGGCGGCGCGCTGAAATTCCTCGAACGCTGCCGCGACGCGCGCTTCGTGCTGATGAACCGGTGCGGCCACTGGGTGATGGTGGAACACGCCGACTATTTCAATCGGGAATGCCTCGATTTCCTTGCGACGCGGAATACGCGATAACGCCGGATGCCCTCGAAGGCCGGCCTCGATGCAGGCGGCCTGTCTGAACAAAACCCTGGAGACGACATGAAGCTCATCGAAGACCTGTTCGACCTGCGCGGCAAGGTGGCCGCGATCACCGGCGGCGCGCGCGGCATCGGCGCGGAGACCGCGCGCACGCTGGCGGCCGCCGGCGCGAGCGTCGCGATTCTCGACGTACTGTCGCAGCCGGCGGAAGCGCTGGTCGAGGAAATCCGCGCGCAGGGCGGCCAGGCCGCGTTCTGGTCGCTCGACGTCACGCACGAGGCCGACGTGGCGCGCGTGTTCGGCGAGATCGTCGCGCGCTTCGGGCGCCTCGACGTGCTCGTGAACAACGCGGGCATCGAAGGCCACAACGTGCCGACGCACGAACTCACGCTCGCGCAGTGGCAGCGCGTGCAGGACGTCAACGTGAACGGCGTGTTCCTGTGCACGCGTGCGGCGATTCCGCATATCGACGCGGCCGGCGGCGGCTCGATCGTGAACCTGTCGTCGATGTACGGGATCGTCGGCGGGCCCGACGTGCCCGCGTATCACGCGTCGAAGGCGGCGGTGCGGATGATGGCGAAGGTCGACGCGATGCTGTACGCGGCGAAGAACATCCGTGCGAACTCGGTGCATCCCGGCTATATCCGCACGCCGATGCTCGAGGACGCGTTCCGCCAGATGGGGCAGGACCCCGATCGCGCCTTCGAGTACATGCAGACCAACGTGCCGATGGCGAAGATCGGCAGCCCGCGCGACATCGCGGCCGGCATCCTGTATCTCGTGTCGCCGGCAGGCCGCTACGTGACGGGCGCGGAGCTCGTGATCGACGGCGGCTTTACCGCGCGCTGACGCGGCGCGACGCACGCAACGGAACAGGAGACAGGCAGTTGAAAGCGCTCGTGGCAGTGAAACGCGTGGTCGACGCGAACGTGAAGGTCGGCGTGAAATCCGACCGGACGGGCGTCGACATCGCGAACGTGAAGATGTCGATGAACCCGTTCGACGAGATCGCGGTGGAAGAAGCCGTGCGGTTGAAGGAAGCCGGCGTCGTGACCGAAGTGGTGGCCGTGTCGGTCGGCGTGGCGCAGGCGCAGGAAACGCTGCGCACGGCGCTCGCGATCGGCGCGGATCGCGCGATCCTCGTCGAATCGAATGAAGGCGTCGAGCCGCTCGGTGTCGCGAAGGTGCTGAAGGCGCTGGTCGACAAGGAGCAGCCGCAACTGGTGATCGTCGGCAAGCAGGCGATCGACGACGATTCGAATCAGACCGGGCAGATGCTGGCCGCGCTGGCGGGTTTGCCGCAAGCGACGTTTGCATCGAAGGTCACGGTGGCCGACGGTCGTGCGACGGTCGCACGCGAAGTCGATGGCGGCGCGGAAACGCTGTCGCTTCGACTGCCCGCCGTCATCACCACGGATCTGCGCCTGAACGAGCCGCGCTACGTGACGCTGCCGAACATCATGAAGGCCAAGAAGAAGCCGCTCGAAGTCATGAAGCCCGGCGACCTCGGCGTGGACGTGACGCCACGCCTGAAGGTGCTCGAGGTGAACGAGCCGCCGAAGCGCGCGGCCGGCGTGAAGGTGCCGGACGTGCAGACGCTGGTCGCGAAGCTGAAGACCGAAGCCAAGGTGCTGTAACAGGGAGCGGAAGGAAATGACGATTCTGGTGATTGCGGAACACGACAACGCGTCGATCAAGGCCGCGACGCTGAACGCCGTGGCTGCCGCACAGGCGCTCGATGCGGCGGGCGGCGGCGACGTTCATGTGCTCGTTGCCGGACACCACGCGCAAGCGGCAGCGGAAGCAGCAGCGAAGATCCCGGGTGTGTCGAAGGTGCTGCTGGCCGATGCGCCGCAGTTGGCCGACGGTCTGGCCGAGAACGTCGAAGCGACGGCGATGACCGTCGCGAACGACTACTCGCATATCGTTGCGTCGGCAACGGCCTACGGCAAGAACATCGCGCCGCGCATTGCCGCGAAGCTCGATGTCGCACAGATCTCCGAGATCACGGCGGTGGTGTCGGCCGATACGTTCGAGCGCCCGATCTACGCGGGCAACGCGATCGCGACGGTGCAGTCGAGCGATCCGGTCAAGGTCATCACGGTGCGCGCGACCGGGTTCGATCCGGTGGCAACGGAAGGCGGCAGCGCCACGGTCGAGAAGATCGAAGCGGCAGCCGATGCCGGCAAGTCGCGGTTCGTGAGCCGTGAAGTGACGAAGCTGGATCGTCCGGAACTCACCAGCGCCAACATCATCGTGTCGGGCGGCCGCGGTCTGGGCAGCGGCGAGAACTACGCGAAGGTGCTGGAGCCGCTGGCGGACAAGCTTCAGGCCGCACTCGGCGCATCGCGCGCCGCGGTCGACGCCGGCTATGTACCGAACGACTACCAGGTCGGCCAGACCGGCAAGATCGTCGCGCCGCAGCTGTACATCGCGGTCGGCATCTCGGGTGCGATCCAGCACCTGGCCGGCATGAAGGATTCGAAGGTGATCGTCGCGATCAACAAGGACCCGGACGCGCCGATCTTCAGCGTGGCCGACTATGGTGTGGTCGGCGACCTGTTCACGCTCGTGCCGGAAGCCGCCGCGGCGCTCTGACGGATGCCGCTGTTCGAATTCAACGGGATGCGGCCGCGCATCGACCCGTCCGCGTATGTCGATCCGAGCGCGGTCGTGATCGGCGACGTGACGGTCGGCGCGCGCTGCTACATCGGCCCGCATGCGAGCCTGCGCGGCGACTTCGGCGCGATCGTCGTCGAAGGCGGCAGCAACGTGCAGGACGGCTGCGTGCTGCACGTCGGGATCGGCGAGACGTGCCGGCTCGGCATCAACAGCCACGTCGGCCACGGCGCGATCGTGCATGGCGCGACGCTCGAACCCGACACGATGATCGGCATGAACGCGGTCGTGATGGACGGCGCGACGATCGGTGCGACGACGATCGTCGCCGCGTGCGCATTCGTGAAGGCCGGCTACGACGTGCCGCGCGGCGTGCTGCTCGCGGGCGTGCCGGGGCGCGTCGTGCGGCGGCTCAGCGACGCGGAGATCGACGCGAAGGCGAACGGCACGCGCATCTATCAGCAACTGGCGGCGGACTGCCTGAGGACGATCCGGCGGATCGACGGGTGAGCGGGCATCCAGTCGGCCCAGGATGCGACGGATTGCCGGGCAGGTTGCCGTTGCCGTAAGATCGGCACAGACTTTCCCACCGGCATCCGCGTCACATGAAAAAGCACGTCCGTTTGCGGCTCACGATCATTGCGTCGGCATTTGCCGTCTACAGCGTTTATATGCACATCCAGCAGTTCATCAATGGCTGCGTGTGGGTCAGGGGCCATCAGCGCTGCAGTTTCGAAAACAGCACGAACTTCGAAGGCTGGATGGATCTCGACCTGATGATCGCGTGCTGCTGGGTCGCCGCGGCGGTGGTGGGCTGGATCTCCGTCATGCAGGCCGCGAAGAAGCCGGGTTGAAGGCGGGCGCTTGCGTCACGCGAAACCGGTCGCTGTCAATCCGTGACAACGATCATCGATGCGGCATCGCCGCAATCGTCAGCGCCGCCTCGGATCCCCTCGCCGCAGGTGCAACCGCCCGGCAGGATCGGGTGCCGCTCCGTCGACGCGCTGGTCGGCTCGGACGCCGGGTCGAGCGTTGCCATCCATCGGCCGCCGTTGTGCTTTTTTTCTGCCGTGACCGGATAATGATCCGGCGTCGCGCACGCCGCGCGAGGGGAGGCTCCCATGCAATTTCCGACGGGATCGGTGGTCGCGCTCAGTTCGGCCGCCGCGACGATGTTTTCGATGGGCATGCTGTTTCTCGGCTACTGGGGCTGGCACGAGCCGCTGCCGTGGCGGTTCGGCGACTACGTCGTGATCCTGCCGGCGCTGGCCGGGTTCGCGTGCCTCGTCAGCGTGCCGTTTCTCGCCACGTCGCCGATGAAGACCCCCGACGACGAATCGCGGATGTTCGTCGCGCGGCGCGTGTTTCTGTGCGGCGCGAGTGCGTTGTGGTGTGCGATCGTCGCGTCGCTGGTCGTGTGAGATCCGTGCAGGATTCGCATGCGCCGACGTCCGCCGGTGCGGTCTTGCACGGGCGTGTCGAAACGTCTTCCGTGCGCGCTCGACAGGCGGTTTTCATGCGTCGATTCGGGCCGCCACGACGGCTTTGCTTTCCCCTGTGCCGTGCACTAGATTCGAAACATTCCTGTGTAACCGAGCGCGAGGTGGAGCCATGACGCCGTGGGAGATTCAGGGCACCGAATTGATGAATTGCAATTGCTCATACGGTTGTCCGTGCCAGTTCAATGCGCTGCCGACCCATGGGAATTGCGCGGCGATGGGGGCGATTTCGATCGACAGCGGCCACTACGGCGACGTGGTGCTCGACGGCGTCAGGATCGCGGTCGTGTTCGAGTGGCCGGGGGCCGTCCACGAGGGGCGGGGCCGGTGCCAGCCGATCGTCGACGAGCGCGCCAGCCCGGCCCAGCGCGAGGCTGTGCTGAAGATCATGACTGGTCAGGATACCGATCCGTTTGCGACGATGTTCTCGGTCTACGCTTCGACGCTCGAGCAGGCGTTCGATCCGATCTTCGCGAAGATCGATTTCGACGTCGATGTCGATGCGCGGCGTGGCCGGATTCACGTCGACGGCGTGTTCGACCTCGCGGGCAATCCCATCCTCAATCCGGTGTCGGGCGCCGAACATCGCGCGCGGATCGACCTGCCGCATGGTTTCGAATACGAGCTGGCCGAAATCGGCTCGGGCACGTCGCGCTCGCAAGGCCACATTCCGCTGACCCTCGACGGCAGCTATGCGCAGTTCGCGCGGCTGCACCTGAACAACCATGGGGTGGTCAGGCATCGCGTCGCGGCATGACTCCCGTCGACCACTGGCTCGGGCGCGAGCGCGTCATCACGCTGCTCGGCATCGCGGCGCTCGTGGGCCTGTGCTGGTTCTATCTTTGGACGGGCGCGGGAACCGGCATGTCGGCGCTGGACATGACCGCCGTTGCGCTCTTTCCGCATCGTCTGAAGGGCGCCATGGGCAGCATGGATCCGTCACTGGCCACCGTGATCGTGATGTGGTGGGTGATGATGATCGCGATGATGACGCCCAGTGCGGCGCCGCTCGTGATGCTGTACCGGCGGGTGCTGCGGCAGCGCGGCGTGGACGGGGCGGGTTCGGCGTTCACGTCGCTGTCGCTGCTGGCCGGCTACCTGGCCGCATGGCTCGCGTTCTCGATCGGCGCGGCGCTGCTTCAGGCGATGCTGCAGCCGGCCGGGCTGATCTCCGCGATGATGCTGTGGTCGAAGAGCGCCGTCCTTTCCGCGATCGTGCTGGCGCTTGCCGGGCTCTATCAATTCTCGTCGCTGAAACGCGCGTGCCTTCGGCAATGCCGGGCGCCGGCCGGGTTCCTGGTCGCGCACTGGCGTCCGGGCGTCACCGGCAGTTTCCTGCTTGGCGCGCGGCACGGCATGGTGTGCGTGGGCTGCTGCTGGTTGCTGATGGCGCTGTTGTTCGTCGGCGGCGTGATGAACGTCGTGTGGATCGCCGCGCTGTCGCTCTTCGTGTTCGCGGAGAAGATCCTGCCCGGCGGAGAACGTGTCGGGCGCGCGCTGGGCGTCGTGCTGATTGCGTGGGCCGGCGCGACGTTGATCGTTTGACGGGCCGTCATGGGCAAGCCGCTGCGGACGTGCGGTATCGCCGTGTACGGGTGACGGCCGGCCGCGGCCGGTCCTGTGTCGAGCGATGCCGGCACTTTCACCGCGGGATGCTACGTAACGCAGGGCCTGCGTTACGCACGCGTTACCCGGAACGCAAGGCTCGATCCCGATGATGAAGGCGCGCCCGGAAGCGAGGCGTCCGGCCCCGGGCGGCCGTTGGGACAGGGCAGTCCGGCCTGGGCGTGAAGTCGTCGTTGATGCCGATCGCAATGGCACGATAGGTGCTTGTCGGGATGATCGAGCTGAAAAGCGAACGGGGGCTTCCATGCAAAATCATTTCATCAAGGCGAACGTTGCGGTCGCAGCCATTGCGGCGGCGTGCGCACTGGCTGCTTGCGGCGGCAGCGATGTTACGGCGCCGAAGCCGGGTGGCAACACGATCGGAACGAGTACGAGCGGCACGGGCGGGACCAGTGGCACGAGTGGAACCAGCGGGACGAGTGGAACCAGCGGGACGAGTGGAACCAGTGGGACGAGTGGAACCAGCGGCACGAGTGGAACCAGCGGGACGAGTGGGACCAGCGGCACGAGTGGAACCAGCGGCACGAGTGGAACCAGCGGCACGAGTGGCACGAGTGGAACCAGCGGGACGAGTGGAACCAGCGGAACCAGCGGCACGAGCGGCACGAGCGGCACGAGCGGCACGAGCGGAACCAGCGGCACCCCCGGCACGAACGGCATCATCAGCTCCGTCGGTGTGGTCGTCATGGACGCCGGCGCCACGATTTCCGGCGAGAGCCCGCCGGGACCGACCAAGGGCGTGACCACCGGCCTCGGCAACACGGTTGCGGGCGCGGGCACGATCATCCGCGACACGTCGAACGCCGTGAGCAACGGCATCGGTCAGATCGGCTTCATGGCGAACCCGGTCGGCACGACGGTCGCCGGGCTGGGCTCCATCGTCGGCTCGACCAGCAACCCGGTCACCGGCCTCAGCGACACGGTGAAGGCGCTGGGCACCGGCCCGCTGTCGCCGCTGGCGCCGCTCACGACGCCGGTCGGCGGCCTGCTCGACACCGTCGCCGGCGGCCTCAAGACGGGCGGCACCATGCTCGGCGCGGCCCTGTCCTCGGGCCCGGTCCAGCAGACGACGCAGGCGATCAGCACGGCCATCACGCCGCTCGTCACGACCGTCGGCCAGGTCACGCAGCAGGTCGGCACGGCGACCGGCCTCGGGCAGCCCGTCGCGGGCCTGCTCGGACAGATCGGCGGCGCGATCACGTCGGCGGGATGGACGGTGACGTCCACGTCGCCCCAGCCGCTGGTCGGCGGCGTCGGCGACCTCGTGCGCGCGGTCGGCAACACCGTGACCAATGCGGGCGGCCTCGTGAACCCGGGCGGCGCGAACGGCGCGGTGCCGGTCGCGGGCCTGGTGACGAGCGTGGTCGGCGGTAATACGGCGATCGTCCACAACGGTTCCACGACCGGATCGGGCGGCACGGGCGGCGGCTCACCGTTGGGTGGTCTTTCCAACCCGCTCGCACCCGTTACGGGGCTGGTGGGCGGCCTGCTGGGCGGCTTGGGTGGCCTGGGCAAGTAGCCGATCGGCTGAGATCGTCACGGCGGTAACCGGCCAACCGACGATCGGCCTCCGGTTACCGCCAACCAGAATGGCTTGATGATCCCCTGCGGGAAGCGGATCGGACGGGGCCTCCCGATGTGTCAATCGCGAACGACGTCGCGCTGCGACGGCGGCCGCGCCAACCCGCGTGCGGGCAGCGGCGTCGACATCACGATCGACGTGCGCGTTTCGCCGTACAGGTTGATGCGCTCGATCAGTTGTTCGAGATGGGTCATGCTGACCGCGGCGAGCCGCATCATGTACGAGTCCGCACCCGTCACGTGATGGCATTCGACGACTTCGGGAATGGTCTCCAGCAACCGCAGGAATTTTGCTTTTGCCGGTTGCGGCACCGTGATGCCGATCAGTGCGCTGACCGGATAGCCGGCCGCGGCGGGATTGATCCGGGCCGTGTAGCCCTCGACGATACCGGCCGCTTCGAGGCGCTTCACACGCTCCGTCACCGCCGGCACCGACAGGTGCACCTGGCGCGCCAGCTCCGTGTAGCTGATGCGGCCGTTGGCCTGCAACAGGGTCACTACCTTCCAGTCCAGATCATCCATCGAGGCGGTATTTTTTTAAGGCGGAATGGCCATTTTTCCTTAAAAACCGCATTCAGCGATGACGGGACTTTCCCTACGATGCCTGTTCAACACGTGACATGTCGCAAGGAGCAGGCGATGCTGTTCATCAAGTCAGTCGTGATGGGGCTGTCGATCGCGGTGCCGGTCGGGCCGATCGGCATGCTGTGCATCCAGCGCAGCCTGAGCCGCGGCTTTCAGGCGGGATTCGCGACGGGCGTCGGCGCCGCGTGTGCCGATGCGATCTACGGCCTGCTGGGCGCGCTCGGCATCGCGGGTATCGTCACGGCGTTCCCGATGCTGACCGTCGGGTTGAAGATCGGCGGCGGCGCGTTTCTCGTGTGGCTGGCGTGGACCATCGCGCGCCAGGCGCCGGCCGCGTCGACCGCGCAGCGCGACCTGCCGCGCACGACCGTCCTGCGCGATTTTGTGACGACCTTCGGCCTGACGCTGTCGAACCCGATGACGATCCTGTCGTTCGTCGGGATTTTCGCGGCGCTCGGCCCGCTGTCGGGCGCGCGGGAAGGGGCGATGTGGCCGGCCGTGGCGCTGATGGTCGCCGGTGTGTTCATCGGTTCCGCGACGTGGTGGCTATGCCTGAGCGGCACGACCGCCGCGCTGCGCACGAAGATGTCGTTCGCGTTCATGCACGGGCTGTCGCGCGTGTCGGCCGCGGTGATCGCGGTATTCGGCGTGATTCAGGTGGTCGCGGGCGTGCGCGGGGTCATTTAGGCCGATGCGTCGCGAGGATCGCGGTGCCCGTTCATCGGCCGACGCTCGACGGATTCAATTCAACGTCCGATGCCGGCAAATGCGCATGCACGAAACGCGCGATCTCCTCGCTCAGCTCCCTGTCCTCGGGCGCGCCCATGAACCCGCCATGCGGCATCCCTTCGAATACGTGAAGCTCGGTCGGCACCTGCGCGCGCCGCAACGCGCGATGCAGGCGCACCGCGTTCGACAGGAACAGGTCGCGCGTGCCGGTCTGGATGAAGGTCGGCGGGAAACCGGCGGAGAAATCGCCGAACAGCGGCGACAGATACGGATGCGCGAGATCCGCGCCGTTCGCGTAGAGCAGGTTGTTCGGCATCAGCGACGCGGGCAGCACGACGTCGACGAGGCGATTGGTTTCGAAGCTGTCGCCGGATTCGGTCAGGTCGACTTCCGGCGACAGCAGCATCAGCGCGGCCGGCAGCGGCAAGCCTTCGTCGCGGGCGCGCAGCACCATCGCGGCGGCGAGGTTGCCGCCCGCCGAGCGTCCGCCGATAACGATGTTTTCCGGTGCATAGCGCTCCAGCACGTACGCATACGTCGCGATGCAATCGTCGAGTGCGGCCGGATACGGATGCTCGGGCGGCAGGCGATAGTCGACGCCGTAGCACCGAATGCCGAGCCGGTCGGCCTGCATCTGCGCGCCGGCGCGGCACGCGGCGCCACCGCCGAGTACCAGCGCGCCGCCGTGCAGCTCGATGTACGCGCATTCGTCGGACGCCGCTGCTTCGGGCGTGGCGACATGCACGTCCGCCGCGCCGGCCCGGATCGTCTCCACGCTCGACCGCAGATAGCCGCCGAGCTGCTCGATGGCCGCCGCGTAGTGCGCGTCGGCGGCTGCCTTCACACGCATCCATGCATCGAAATCGTCCGGCGGCGGCATCACGTGCAGCGCGTTCAGCGGCACGCCGTCGCTGCCGACCAGTCGTTGCAACGCGGTGCGCGCTTCGTCGCTGATCGACGCCGGGAAGGGGACGACGCGGCTCGGCAGGGCGACGCCGTCGGGTTTGTCTTTCATCGATTCGGTTCCGTTGGACGTTGGGCGCGTCATGCGGCAGCAGGCCAGTGGCGCAGCATCACGTCCAGCGCATCGAGACTGCGCGACCACGACACGTCGGAAGCCGGTGCGCTGTGCGCGAAACCGCCCGCGCTTTCGAGCGTGACGTAGCCCATGAAGAAGCTGCCGAGCAGACGGATCGCATGCGCCTGTTCGGCCTCCGGAATGGCGTAGCTGCGCAGCACGGCCGAGGTCATCCTGACGAGCTGGCCACCCGCGCTTTCGGCGGCGCGTTCGGCGTTGACCGGGTAGCGCGCGGCGGCGAAGCGGCCGGGGTGCTCGCGGGCGTAGTCGCGATAGACGTTGGCGAGCGCGGTGAGCGCGTCCTTGGCGGTGCGGCCGGCCAAGGCGTCGGTCGCGCGATCGGCGAGCTCCTTCAGCGCGAAGAGTGCGATGCGGCTCTTGAGGTCGTCGAAGCTCGGGATGTGGGAGTACAGGCTGGCCAGTTTGACGTCGAAGTGACGCGCGAGCGCTGTGCCGGTCAGGTGCTCGAAGCCGGTTTCATCGGCGAGTTGCGCGCCGGCTTCGACGAGTTTGTCCAGGGTGATGCCGGCGCGTGCCATGGTGGAGGCTACTCGAATTAGTCAAAAACCTAATTTTATTAGTTTTGATGGCGATGTCAATTTCCCGAATTCGCCCACCGCCATGTTCGTGACGATCACCCCAGCTCGAACGACGTCACCCCGAACACGCGATCGATCGCTATCGCCGGTGGGTCTTTCGTGTACATCCGAGCGGTTTCGAACACGCTCGTCATGCCGTGCCCCTCGGCCAGCGCGACGGCCGCGGGGTTCGTTTCCGGCACGTCGAGCACGATGATCTCGCCGGGCATGCGTGCCGCCAGCGCGCGAAACAGCCCGGTGGCGACGCCCGCGTCGTCGGCGAAAAGCGGGCCGATCTTGCAGCCCGTCCTGCAACGTCGCACGACACCGTAACCGGCGACACGGCCGGCGTCGATCGTCGCGAGCGCAACGGCATCCGGCTGCGCGATCCAGGTGGAGACGAAACGCTCGCGCGCCGACGGAAAGCACTGGCGATCGTAGGCAAGCAACTGCTCGAACGGCACGTCGGCGGCTGCCACCACGTGCGCGCACCCGATGCCGTCCACGCGCCCCTCATAGCGGATGTTGCGGTACGCGAGCGCGAATCCGGATTTCCTGTAGTTCGCCTGCTGGGCCACGACACCATCGAGCCCGATGTTGCGGTCGCCGAGGTAACGCATGCCGTGCTGCCAGGTTCGGATGCCGAAGCCTTTGCCGCGGAACCCGGGTTTCACGATGTAGAGGCCGATGAAGCCGAAGCGTTCGTCATAGGCGACCGCAGAAAGGCACGCGACCGGCTCGCCGCGCCAGACGTCGACGAAGAACCCGGCCGGGTCCGCTGCGCTGAAACACGCAGGATCGTGCAGGCCGGGGTTCCAGCCTTCTGCCGCCGCCCATTCGACCGCCATGGCGACCTCGTCGGCCGACATGGTGCGCACGATGAAGTCTCCGCCTTGGTCCATGGTTCACCCCCAGTCGCTGCACCTTCAGGATTGCGCGTTGCGTTATCGGCTGCCGAGCCGAAGCAGCCATGACGGCGATATGCCCTGTTTGGCGCCATTCCCGTCAGCGAAAATCTATGGATGGATGGTTTCGCCGCGATTCAGCATGTCGATGAATTCCCCGATTTTGCGCGCCCGTGTTTCCGGCTTCTTGGCATGCTGTATCCGAAACAGGATGGCATATCGGTTACGGCTGTTCAGTGTCGCGAAAAACGTGCGGGCTTCCGGATTGGCGTCCAATGCCGCCTGAAGGTCGTCCGGCACGGTCGAATTGCTTGCCGACGTATAAGCAGCCTGCCAGCGGCCGTCCTTTCTCGCTTTCTCGATTTCGCACAAGCCGGGCGGGCGCATTCTGCCTGCGGCGATCAGCGCTTCAGCCCGGTCCGTGTTGAGTTTGGACCAGATGCTTCTTGCGGAGCGCGGGGTGAAGCGTTGCAACCAGTATTGCTCGCTTTCGGCCCGCTTTTGACCATCGATCCAGCCAAAGCACAGGGCGCTTTCCAACGCCTGTTCGTAGGTGAGGGTTCGCTGCCCGGCCCCTTTTTTCGCCAGGCGCAGCCATGTTCCGGCCGACGTGCTGCCGTTCTGCCCTAACCAGTTTTCCCATTCGATCTGACTGGTCAATGTCAGGGCGCATTCGGTCATGTCGCTATCCTGAAGGGTGGAGTACATGTGCGGGGAAGGCGTCCGCAGTCTAACAGTGTTGATACCGACAGCAACGTGCGCAGTGCGACGCAAGGCCGACGGCTCGTCAGCCGTCCGTTGGTCGCCCGGTTTGGGGGCGGCATCACCCGTTTCAGGCATCCGGTGGCGCAGGCATCGGATGCGCCGTTTCAAATGGGAGGCCTTGTCAGCGAACCGGCCCAAGCCTCCCCATCCCCCGTCAGAACGTGTAACTCACCTTCCCGAATGCCGTCCGCCCGAGCGTGTTGTACCCATACGCGGTCATGTACTGCCGATCGAACAGGTTCGAAATAGTCGCCGACACCGTCAGGTGCGAATTGATCCGGTACGACGCACGCAGCCCCACTGTCAGATACGAAGGCAGATAGGTCGAGTTGGCCGGATCGTCGAACGTCGTGCCGCCATAAAGCAGCGACGCACCCGTGCTCAACGCATGCAGGTGCAGTTCATCCCACGTGTGATCGATGTTGAGGCTGACCGTCTGGCGCGGCCGGCGGTTCAGCCACGAGTCGTTGGTCTCGTCCTGCGGATTCAGGATCCCGACCGCGAGGCTCACCGGCGTCGAGCGGCCGATCGTCCCCTTGTACGACAGGTCGATGCCGCGAATATGCGCACGGCCGATGTTCATCGGCGAGAACGTCGCCGGGTTGTACGCGATCAGGTTGCTGACGCGCGTATCGTAGACCGCAGCCGTGAACGTACCGTACGACGTGTTCGCATCGACCGCGGCCTCGACCGACGTGCTGCGTTCCGGGCTGAGGTTCGGATTGCCGTAGCCGGGGTAGTACAGGTCGTTGAACGACGGCAGCTTGAACGCATTGCCGTACGACACGCGCGCCGTGTACACCGGCGTGATCGCCCACGACAGCGCTGCGTTACCCGTATTCACCGACTGCCCGGCGATGATTTCATGACGCCCCGCGAGGAACATCGTCACGCTGCCGAGCGTCGCCGATTGATGCAGCGAGAACGCGGAATCGTTGCGCGTCGGCACGCCGTTCGGAATGTCGACCGGCAGGAATGCCTGCTCGCGCGTGAAGTCGTACGCAAGCTTGGTTTCGCCCGACAGCGGCAGCCCGAACAGATGGAATCCGCGCTCCTGGTGCGTCAACGACGTCGACGTGCTGATGCGCTGCGAATTGATCTGGTCGGTCGGGATGGCCGGATCGCTCGCATAGATGAACCCGCGATCGTTCGCATAACCGAACGAGTGGTCGAACTGCGTGTCCGGTGTGATATCGAGGTGGAACGCGATACCGGTCGTCAGCTGATGATCGAGCTGGCGATTCGCATAGCCGCGGTTGTCGTAGGACAGATCGGACCGGTGATATAGCGCGAACGTCGAGATTGACCAGTTGTCGCGCGCATAGCCGAGGCGGGCATCGAGATCCTGAGCGTGGTACGGGTTGCGGCCCGCCTCGTGCCCGTACGCGAAGGGCCGCGTCGCGTCGATGCCGGCCGTGTTGTACGAATGCAGGCCGAGCGAGTAGGTGAGCCCGCCGAGCGCGGCGAGCGGCCCGGTCGACGGCACCGTGCCCGACGTGCGCAGCTGCGTGTCGAACGTCTTGTTCGAGCCGCCGCCGAACGACACGGTGGTCTGGTTCGGCTGGTTGGCCGCGCGGCGCGTGAAGAGCTGCACGACGCCGCCCATCGCATTGGCGCCGAACGACGCGGCGGCCGGCCCCGAGATCACTTCGACACGTTCGAACGCTTCGGTCGGCAGGTCCGCCCACGGCGCGATGCCGGTGGTCGGCGAGCCGATCCGGATGCCGTCGATGAACACGGCGACCTGGCTGGCCGACGAGCCGCGGATGCTGACCGACGCGGACGAACCGGGGCCGCCGTTCTGCGAGACGGTCACGCCGGGCAGCGTCGCGAGCGCCTGCGTGATGCTCGGGTCGCTCGGCGACAGCCGGTCGAGATCGGTGCGCGTGAGCACCTGGGTCGTCGCATAGCGCTGGTCGAACGACTCGGGCAGCCGGCGTGTGTCGGTCACATTGATCGTCGGCAGGTCGGCGCCTTCGGCGGCCGGGGCCGGTTGCGCAACCGTGGTGTCGCCGGCTGCGTGGGCAAGCGGCGAGAGGAGCGCGGTCGCGGCGGACGTGGCAAGGAGGTGTCGAATCTTCATGAGGCGGTCGTTGGGGTCGGGCTGCGCATGCGTCGATCGGGGGAGTGAGGCGGGCAGCGCCGGTTTTGTTATCGGTGATCGGGCTATCGCGCTATCGCGCGACCGGGCCGAGCAGGTCGTTATCGCGGGCGTCGGCGCGGCACATGCCGGCGGACGCGCTCGACGGGGAACGGCGGGCGCGCGCAGGCGGGCCGTGCATGCCGGCGGGGTGCCGGCGCGACGCTTCCGGTGAGGAAGCGGATGCGGTAACAGTGGACATCGGGCGGATCCTGAGGTCGGGCCGTCCATGCAACGGGCAACCGCCAATGGCGGTGCCGGGCGCATCGGGACACCCCGCCCGGTGCGGCTGCTTGGACCTCGGGTCGATGGCAGGTCTCCTGGCTCGCGGGTCCTGATTCGTGCCGGCCTTCCCGGTTTCCCAGTGGCATGCAGTGGCACGGATTCGCCGCTCACAGTTGCGGGGGCAGCCGCAGATTCGAGGCACTGCCTCGCCTGCGTTCCCTTTTGATCCCATCCCTGGGAACCATCAGCGCGCAAGGGTAATGGCGTGCGCGCCGGCGCGTCAATTGTCGGGCAGCCCCCGGATGCGAAAAAACGTCATCGACGCGCAAAAACTTTCGAAATCCTGTCTTTCATGCGTCGATGGCGCGCTTCATGTCTGACGAAAGGGCGTGGTGTGCTGCGATGCAATCGCGCCGGTACCGGCTCGGTGCGACACCCGTCCACCTGACGAACGCGCGGCGAAAGGCTTCCTCGCCGCCGAACCCGAGATGCGCGGCGATCCGTGCGACCGGCCAGTCTGACTCGCGCAGGCAGCGGCGCGCGGCGTCGGAGAGGCATTGCTCCCGCAGCGCGTGATAACCGCTGCCTTCGGCGACCAGCCGCCGCCGCAACGTCGCCTCGCTCACGCCCAGCCACACGGCCAGCTCGGCGAGTGCCGGCAACGCCTGCTCGTGCGCGAGCGCCGCGTCGAGAAAACCGCGCACCTGCTGCGCCCACGACACGACGGCCGGCGCCGCATCGATCAGGCGAAACGGAAAATCGACGAGAAACGCGTCGAGCTCGGCCGGCTGCCGCACCACGCGGCATTCGAGCCGCACCGCATCGAATGCGAAGCCGTAACTCTTGCGGCCCACCTCGACCGGCGCATTGAACAACCCGAGCAGCGGCATCGCGTCGTCGCGGCGCGGATGGCCGAGCCACACGTCGGTCGGCCGCAGCGGCTGCCCGATCAGCCAGCCGAACAGCTGCAGATAGCAGAACAACCCCGTCAGGTCGACGAGGCACGCGGCCGGGCTGCGGGTGCGGCGCAGCGAATCCATCCGGAACGTCGCGCGCCCGTCACGCACGGTGAGCGACAACGCGCCGGCGCGCGGCGTCAGCATCTCGCCGAATTCGCGCGCACAGCGGATCGCGTCGGCCAGCGTCGCGCAGCTCAGCAGGCAGCGGCACATCAGGTCGACTTCGCGCTTGCGCATCGGCGGGTGGCCGTCGCCGCGCGCGACCTGCGCCTCGAGGCGTTCGATCGCGTCGCGGTACAGCGCGACGAAATCGCCCGGCGTCGCGGCCGGTGGCAGCGGCTGCGCATCGCGGTCGGCCGGCGGCGCGCCGCTGCGCGTGAGTTCGCTCAGCAGGCGCGCGCCGAGGCCCGGCAGGACGCGGCCGCGGGCCGGGATGGCGCGCTGTTTCATGAGTTTCCCGATCTGATCGATGCGACAGGGGGCGGTGAGCGGGCCGGTAGGGGGCTGCGAATCGTCAACACGCAAGAATGCTATCCACGCCGACCGCCTTCGGCCTCGCCGGAACGGCGTAGGCCGGGCGCGCATCCCTGTCACGAACGACCACGAGACCGCGACCGACACGCGAATGATCCAGATCGTAGACGAAATCACGCTCGCGCCCGAGCGCATTCCCGACGTGCTTGCACTGCTGCGCGACCATTACCTGCCGGGCCACGCGGCGCGTGGGCTGACGGCGGCCGGCCGCTGGGTATCGCCGCCCGTCGCGGTGCCGGGGCAGCCGAGCACGCTATGGCTGACCTGGCACGTGGCTGACGCGCCGGCCTATTACCGGATGCGTGCATTGACGGATGCCGACGTGGTCGGATTCTGGACGGCGGTCGACGCGCTGTGCGACATGCGCCGCCGCCATGTGATGACGGACGCCGATGCGCCGCTGCCCGCGCTGACGGAGGCCGATCATGCGGCATGACACGGCACAGGTATTCGTGTCCGCGGATTGCGATGCGGGCGCGATCGAGCGTGCGTTGCACGAAGCCGCGCACGCGCTGGCCGGCGCGAAACGCGTGGCATTGGCACGCAATCTGGACGGCAGCTGGGGCGCGGGCGACTACACGCTCGACGTGCTGCGCGCCGATTCAGCGGCCGACGGCACGGCGGATTTCGCGGCCCTGGCTCAATTGCCGGGCATCGTGTGCATCGACGGTGCCGAATGCCGCGCGATCGGCGGCGGCCTGTGCGAACCGGCGCTGCGCGACGGCGTATGGCGCACGCTGATGCTGCGCGTGCGGCCGCAGGCCAGCCCTGCGCAGATCGCCGCGCTCGAACGCGAACTGCTGCGGATGCCCGCGTTCATGCCCGGCATCCGTAACTGGCGGCTGAGCCGGATCGAGACGCCCGGCGCATGGACGCACGTGTGGCAGCAGGAATTCGCGCACGTCGGCGATCTGCTCGGCGAATACCTGATGCATCCGTATCACTGGGGCTGGGTCGACCGCCGGTTCGACGCCGAAAGCCCCGACTGGACGGTCGATGCGATCTCGCATGCGTTCTGTCCGCTCGCGTCGAGCCTGCTGGTGGATACGGCGGCGTGACGCGCGGCCCGCATCGAGCCGACATCAAACCAACCCTGGAGACACGAAGATGCGAGCGCTGTTGATCGACCGCGTCGGTCATTCCGACACCTTGCGAATGGCCGACGTGCCGGCCCCGACGCCGGGCCCCGGCGACGTGCTGATCCGCGTGGCCTACGCGGGCATCAATCCCGCCGACTGGAAATGCCGCGAAGGCTACCTCGGCGCCTTCATGCAATACACGTTTCCGTTCGTGATCGGCTTCGACGCGGCGGGTGTGGTCGAAGCGGTCGGCGACGGCGTCGACGGTTTCGCGCCCGGCATGCGCGTGTTCGCGCAGACCGACGTCGGCGCGGGGCGCTGGGGTGCGTATGCGGAATACGTCGCGGTGCGTCACGACTCGGTCGTGCGCGTGCCCGACGCGGTGAGCCTGGCGGAAGCCGCCACAGTGCCGACGCCCGCGCTCGCGGCATGGGCCGGCCTGTTCGACGACGGCGGGCTGAAGGCGGGCCAGACCGTGCTGGTGCACGGCGGCGCGGGCGCGGTCGGCACGTTCGCGATCCAGCTTGCCGTGCAGGCCGGCGCGCGCGTCGCGGCAACGTGTTCGGCGCGCAACCGCGAAACGGTCGAATCGCTGGGCGCGGCGGCGAGCATCGACTATCGCGCGCAGGACATCGCCACGGCGCTGCGCACCTGGGCGCCCGGCGGCGTCGACCTCGTGCTCGACGCGGTCGGCGGCGACACGTTGCCCGATGCGCTCGACCTGCTGGCGCCGGGCGGCACGCTGGTGAACATCATGACGCTCGCGGCCGGCGATGCGGAGCGGCTTGCCGCGACGGCGGCCGAAGCCGCACGACGCGGCCTGCGCACCGCGATGACCTACAGCCGGATGCCGAGCGGCGGCACGCTCGGCCGGATCGCGGCGCAACTGGACACGCGCGCGCTGCGCGTGCCGCGCTTCGACCGTTTCCCGCTCGAACAGGCGGCCCGCGCACTCGATCTCGTTCAAACGGGCGAGGCTAAAACGAAGCTGGTGCTTCATGTTGCGGATATCGCCCGCTAAGCGGCCCGCACGCCCATCACAGGAGACAACGATGATCGATACCCGAACCGGCGTACTGGCCGGCAAGTGCGCGCTCGTGACGGGCGCCAGCCGCGGCATTGGCCGTGCGATCGCGCAGCGCCTCGCGTCCGAAGGCGCGACCGTCGTCGTGACGGCGCGCAGCCTCACGCAATCGGCGACGGCCGCCGGCACGCTCGCCGAAACGGTGACGCTGATCGAGCAGGCCGGCGGCCGAGCCATCGCGCTGGCGGCCGACCTGTCGAACGCGGCCGAGCGCGATGCGCTCGTCGGGCGCGCGGCGCAAGCCGCCGGCGGCCTCGACATCCTCGTCAACAACGCGGGCGTGGCCGACTACGCGTGCGTCGATGCGATGCCGATGACGATGTTCGACACGACGATCGAACACTATCTGCGGATTCCGTTCGCGCTGGCGCAGGCCGCGATCCCGCGGATGCGCGCCCGCGGCGCCGGCTGGATCGTCAACGTCGGCTCGGTGACGGCGCTGCCGCCGCTGCGGCCGTTCGACGATTTCTCGCGCGTGGGCGGCGCGACGGTTTATGCGGCGGCGAAGGCGGCGCTGTCGCGCTTCACGCAGGGGCTCGCGGCCGAACTCGAAGCCGACGGCATCGCGGTGAATCTCGTCGCGCCGAGCACGGCGATCCGCACGCCGGGCGCCGCGCGCTACATCCCCGAAGGCTATCCGACCGAGGACGTCGCGTATCTCGCCGAAACCGCGCTCGCGCTGTGCCGCCTGCCGGCGCGCGAACGCACGGGCCTCGTCACGCACAGCCTGCATTTCCCGCTCGCGCAGCAACTCGCGGTGCGCTCGCTCGACGGCCGCACGATGCTGCCGCCGCCGGTGATTCCCGCGTACGCGCATCCCCACATCGACCCGACAGGATTTTGATTGACATGACGAACTCGATTCGCTTCGACGGCGGCACCGCCGTGATCACCGGCGCGGCCAGCGGCATCGGCAGCGGGCTCGCACGCCACGCCGCCGGGCTCGGCATGCGCGTCGTGCTGGCCGATCTCGACCCGGCAAAGCTCGACGCATTCGCCGCGACGCTCGACACCGACGTCCTGTGCGTGCCGACCGACGTCAGCCGGCCGGAAGCCGTCGACGCGCTGGCGGAAGCGGCATGGCAGCGCTTCGGCGGCGTCGACCTGCTGTTCAACAACGCGGGCGTGATGGCGACCGGCTTCAGCTGGGAAATCACGCCGGAACGCTTCGAGCGCAGCTTCGCGATCAACGTGCACGGCGTGCTGAACGGCATCCGCAGCTTCGTGCCGCGGATGCTCGAACGCAACGTGCCGGCGCGCGTCGTGAATACCGCGTCGGTCGGCGGGTTCCTGCCGAGCCCGCTGATGTCGCCTTATTCGGCGACGAAATTCGCGGTGGTCGCGCTGACGGAATCGCTGTACGGAGAACTGAAGATGTTGGGCGCACCGGTCGGCGTGTCGTTGCTTGCGCCGGGCCCCGTGCAGTCGGGCATCTTCAACGATCCGTTCGGCGCGGTGCACAACCGGCCCGAGGTGCGCGGCTTCGTCGACACGATGCGCGCGATGCTGAACGCGCACGGGCTCACGCCCGACGCGTTCGCCGCGCGGGTGTTCGACGGCATCCGGGACGGGCGCTACTGGCTGATTCCGCAACCGGAGACGATCGACGGCGCGCTGCAGCGGCGTACCGACGACATCCTCGCTTCACGCGATCCGTCGCTGCCTGCGTTCTGACGGCTGGGCGCGGCACGGCGCCCGGCATGCGCCGTCACATGCGCATGCCGGAGTGCGAACGGCCGCTCGGGTCGCCGCCGCGATCGGGCGGCGTATTGTTCTGATCGATCTTCGCGAGCACGAAGCCGGCGTGCGGCAACGCGCCGGGCGAGCGGTGCGTCGCTTGCGCGACGGCGTCGTGCGGCGACACGGCGGGGAAACCGGATGACGTCACGCCCGGTTGAGCGAACGCCGAAAGGGAAGCAGCCGCCAGGGCGGCGGCGACGATCGCGTGCGATTTCATGGTGGCTCCTTCACGACTGACTGCGGGACAACATCATCAGTCTAGGGCGCGAAACTTAACGCGACGTGAAGGAACGATGCGGCGCGGATGACGGAATGTTCATGCGCGCCGCGCCGTTCATGCCGGCGCGGACACCAGTGCGCAGAAGTTCTCGAGATCGACGTTGCCGCCGCTGATCACGATGCCCACGCGCTTGCCCTGCAGCGCGTCCTTCATCCGTCGCACCGCGGCGAACGACAGGCAGCCGGTCGGCTCGACCACCATCTTCATACGCATCGCGAAGAAGCGCATGCAGTCGATCAGTTCCGCGTCCGTCGCGGTCAGTATGTCGTCGACGTCGCGGCGGATGATCGGGAACGTCAGGTTGCCGAGGTGCTGCGTCTGCGCCCCGTCGGCGATCGTGCGCGGGGTGTCGATATGCACGATCGCGCCGGAGCGGAACGATTGCTGGCCGTCGTTGCCGGCTTCCGGCTCGACGCCGTAAAGCGTGGCATGCGGCGACAGCGCGCGCGTGGCGAGCGCGGTGCCCGACAGCAGGCCGCCGCCGCCGAGCGGCGTGAATACCGCATCGAGCGGGCCGACTTCGTCGAACAGTTCCTTGGCCGCCGTGCCCTGGCCGGCGATCACGTCCGGGTGGTCGTAGGGCGGGATCAGCGTGAGGCCGTGCCGCGCCGCGAGATCACGCCCGATCTGCTCGCGATCCTCGGTGTAGCGGTCGTAGGTCACGACCTTGCCGCCGTAGCCGCGCGTCGCGGCCATCTTCGCGGCCGGCGCATCCTGCGGCATCACGATCGTCGCGGGAATGCCGAGCATGCGCGCCGACAGCGCGATCGCCTGCGCATGGTTGCCGGACGAGAACGCGACGACGCCGTTGCGGCGTTGCGCCGCGTCGAAGCGCGACAGCGCGTTGAACGCGCCGCGGAACTTGAATGCGCCCATGCGCTGCAGGTTCTCGCACTTGAAGAACACGTGCGCGCCGAGCGCTTCGTCGATCGTCCGCGACGTCATCACCGGCGTGCGGTGCGCATGGCCTTCGAGCCGGGCCGCGGCGGCGGCAACGTCGTCGTAGGTGGGGAGAGTCGGAGCGTTCATGGGTGGTCCGGTGGTCGTTGGAATCGGTCAGCGGGAAAGCGGCGCGGGTATCGCGCCAGCGTCATTTCGCATCGTTGTAGACGGTCGCGCGCGAGACGCCGAGATGCTGCGACACGATCTCCATCGCGCGCCGCACTTCGAGGAAACCGTCGGCCTTCAGCGTCTGCATCAGCTCGCGGCGCTGGTCGGTCTTCAGTTCGCGCGGCGTCGTCGCGAGGCGCATCGCGAATGCGTCGATGCGTTGGCGGATCGCGTCCGCGCCGGCCGGATCGAGCGTTTCCGCGACGGCGTCGCCGTCCGTGCTGCAGAACTGGTTCAGCATGCCCTGGAAGCCGCGGAACAGCGTGATGTCGGCATTCAGGCACAGCGCGGCCACATAGCGGCCGGTCGAATCCTTGATGCCGATCGACGTGCTTTTCGCGGTGCGGCCGTCGGCGAAACGGTTCGGGTAGTTCGCGAGCACGGGCGGGAAATCGTCGTCCGCGATGCGGGCGAGGCCGAGCTCGGTCGCGGGATCGCCGACGGCGCGCCCCGACAGGTTGTTGTGAATCGCGAGGATCGCGTGCTTCGGCGTGCGCAGGTCGTGAACCACGACCTCGGTGAACGGCGCGAACATCGCGCCGAGCCCTTCGGCGATGCGCTGCACCTGTTCGATCAGCGACGCCTGTTCGGACGGCACGGGTTTCCGGGTGGGGGTCATGATGGTTTCGCGGTCAGGTTTCGGGTCGATGCGGCGGCTGCGAGGACGCGGCAACCGGCGTATTACTCGCCGTCCGCGGCTTCGGGCCGCGTGATGTCGGCGAGCAGCGGTTGCGCGATCCGCACGTAGTCGGCTGCGTCGAGCACGACGGAGCGGTCGAGGCGCCCCGCGTTGAAGGCGATTTCGGTGTTGCATTCGACCAGGGCCGGATCGACGACGAGCGTCACGCTGGCGTCGAACACGAACGGCGGCACGGCGCCCATCACGCAGCGCGTGACGGTGGCCGCGAGGTCGGGCGACGCGAGGGTGGCCTTGCGGCGGCCGACCGCATCGGCGACCTTGCGGAAATCGATCTTCAGGTGGCCGGGAATCACCGCGAGCGCGGTGGTGTCGCCGCCATCCTTGAACGTGCAGAGCATCGCCTTCGCGCCCTGTTCGGGGCGCGTGCCGCGCAGCGCGGCGATTGCGTCGGATTTCCCTTCGGCCGGATGCTCCAGCACACGGAACCGCGCGCCGGACGTGTTCAGCAGATCGCAAAGCGTGTCGAAAACGGGGTAGTCGCTCATGTCGCTCCGGGCAAATTGGGCCGGGGAATCGGCGGCGCGCTCGGGTTCGTCTGCTTCGGCGTGCCGGTCGATGGATCGTCCAAGTATAGACGTTTTGTCATAGGCGTGGCAAAGGGACGGGCGAGCGGGGAGTCAAGGGCGTTCGGGCGCATCGATGAGAATGTGTCGCTCGACCCATTTTGTGACGGGTATCGAACCGGTCGTTTGTACGTTCGCGAATCGACATCGGTGCCTCTCCCCGGATTTCCAATCCTGCGTAGAATGTCGCCGTCCGGTTCGGCCTTTCGGTCTTTGAAGTGGAACCGACACAACCCTGAGTCAGGCATCGATTTTTTTCAAAATCCGGTCGACCAACCTATATCACCACTCCCTGTGCATGAAGCGGATACGGTGCGTGTGGTCTGCGACCGGGCATCAGCGGCGCCGACGCGCCATCAGCACCATCGCCCCGGGCATGCGCTCACGGGGCTGCAGGAGGATTTCTTGAAGAGGGCGGCTCTCGATAACGGACGCGTCTTGACTGAACGCGGCAAGCACGCGGTAAACAAAATCATGGCCAGTGCGATCGAGATCTTCGTGGACGAAGGCTACGGCGGGCTGACCATGCGAAAGGTCGCGGCAAAGGCGGGATTGGCGCTGTCGAACCTGCAGCACTACTTTCCCACGCGCGAGGACGTCTTCGAGGCCATCCTTACCATGACGCGGGAAGCGTACGCCAATACGTACGACGGCGTGCGCGCGGACACGTCGCTGACACCCGAGGGCCGTCTGGAGAAAGTGGTCCGACTGTTGCTCGAAGACGGAAAGCAGCCCAAGACCCAATGCCTGTTCGTGAACTTCTGGGCACTGGCCCAGACGCAAGAGTTCGCGCGGAAAATGCTCGAGGAGGGGTATGAATTTCAACGCGGCGTGATCGCCGGCCTCATTGAAGCCGTGAACCCTGCGCTGCCACAAGCGGTGCGCATCCGGCGAGCGGCGCTCGTGACGGCGCAGATCGAGGGGCTCATCGTGCTGATCCCGCAAAGGAATCGATTCCCGTCGGATATCAAGGGAATCGAGGACGATGCGGTGATGGCCATTCTGGCGTTGGCCAAGGCGCCGTGAGCTGCACTGTTGGAGCGTTTGTCGGTCGCTCATTACCGGGAGGGCTTTTGCAAACCATGCAGACGGAAATCGAAGCGCCGGGCCCTGCCGGTCCGCTGAAAGGCACGCTCTTGTCCCCGGACACCGGTGACGCCCCGGTGGTGCTGATCGTGCCGGGCTCGGGCGCGACCGACAGAAATGGCAACGCGCCGGGCTGGCTTCAGGCGTCGACGTACCGGTTGCTCGCGGAAGGATTGTGCGAAGCAGGGATCGCGTCGGTACGAATCGACAAGCGCGGCATGTACGGCAGCGCGTCGGCGATACCGGATGCCAATGATGTCGTGATCGACGACTACGCGACGGACGTCCATTCGTGGGTAGCCGCCATCCGCGCACGGACAGGTGCTTCCAGCGTCTGGGTGTTGGGGCACAGCGAGGGCGGTTTGGTGGCGTTGCTGGCGGCGCGGCAATCGGCCGACATTGCCGGCCTGATCCTGGTTGCCGCGGCGGGGCGTCCGCTCGGGCCCGTATTGCGGCAGCAACTGCAATCGAACCCTGCGAATGCGCCGATCCTGGAAAATGCAATGCGGATCCTCGATTCCCTGGAAGCGGGAAATGGGGTAGACGCGACCGGCGTCGATCCGGCGCTCATGCCGGTGTTCAGGCCGCAAGTCCAGCGCTTCCTGATGAGCGAATTGACCATCGACCCCGCAGCACTGCTGGCCGATTACATGAAGCCCGTGCTGATCGTGCAGGGCGCGCGGGATATCCAGGTTGCCGTGCAGGACGCGGAACTGTTACAGCGAGCCAATCCGCAGGCCGAAATGGCGCTGATCGCCGACGCCAATCACGTTCTCAAGGCCGTCCGCACGGCGGATCGGCAAGCAAACCTCGCTGCTTATTCGAACCCGGATCTGCCACTGGCGGACGGTGTCGTGGAGGCAGTTTCGGCGTTCGTGCGCGGATCGCCAGCGAGTCGGCGCTAGTTCCGGAGAAAGACAGAAGCACGTTATTTCCGTTCGGTAACCGTCACGGAACAGAGGCTCCCAAATGAAGAGACGCACGCTATCGATGATCCTTTGCCTCGCTGCCGCCAGCTTCACGACGATGGCAAACTCGCAAGCGCCTGTTTGTCACAATGACGGATCGGGTGCCGATAGTGCTGTTTGTGCGCACCAAGGTTTCGTTAGAGCGGACGCGCAGCTAAACGATGCTTACCATGCGGCCCTTGATCTCTTGGGGGGCGATACCCAGCGGGCCGATGCGCGAGCTGCGTTGGTGGCGGCACAACGACAATGGATCAAGTTCCGCGATGCTGACTGTCAGGTTCAGGATCGCATCTTTCAGCATGGAACATTGCGCGCGGCGATCGTAGCGTCGTGTCTGACCAATCTGACGGAACAACGAACGACAGAGCTGAAAAAACTTTGGCTGCCCTAGTTCGATTCCGCGTTCGGCCGGTATTTCACGGCAGCGATCTTCTGGTCGAGGTACTCGACGACCATCGCGCAGCGGATTTTCCAGACGTCGCCGCGATCCTGCAAGACGTGCTGCATTCGGTCCAGGTTCCGCATCCGGATGGCCTTGATGAACCCGAGGTCGCCTTGTCCCAGGAGCGTTACTTCAGCTATTGGACGTATGCCCGCGGCAACTACGAAATCGACGACGATATCTGGGGCATGTTTGTCACCGCGTCTATCGATAACGCCTTTATCGTCGCGGACATCGAAAACGCACTCCTTTTGACAGGAAGGTTCGTCAAGGTCGACGTGGATTTCAGTGAGTTCAGGTAGATAAGAAAAGCCGGCGCCGCGCACAGGCGCTCCACCGGCCCGCAACGTAAAACCGCAATCAATCCAGACGTAGGCGACCGCACCACGCGATCGCCCGACCTTACCCCCGCACAGCCTTCACCACATACTGACTCGTCGGCACCACATCGATCTTGTCGAAATCGATGAAGCGCCCGCAGCTGTCCATCATCTCCGCCACGTTCCGCTGAAACTTCTCGTCATCGCCGACCGCATCGAAGAACGCATGCGGATCGGTCATCGCGGCAGCGGGGAAGCATTCCTCGACGATCGCGTCGTACCGCGGCGCCGCATGCGTGAGCGCGCGCACGACGACGTTCTGCACATACAGGAAATTGTCCTGCGTATCGATCGCGACGCGCGTGTGATGCCCGTGCCACACATCGAGCCACGCTTCATGCGTCAGCCGCGGCGGCCGCTTCAAAAATGCGAGCTGCGAAAAACCCGTCGTCCGCTCACCCGGCCGCGCCGGGAAGCGCGTATTCGGAATCGGCTGCGACTCGGTGACGAGATACGCCGCCATGTGCGGGACCACGGCGCACACCGCATCGTCGAACGGCTGACGGAACATCGCATTCGCGCTATCGACCCACACCGCGACGATCCCGTCGATGCCCGGGTGCGTGTTGGTCTGCTTCAGGCCGGCGGCGGGCGCGACATCCGCATCGGCGACGTTCACCTGCACGCCGTGCGCACCGAGCGACAGCAGCTTGTCGGCGAGCTGCGCGCGCACCGTGCGGCTCCACTGATCGGGCGCGGCCTGCGTATCGCGCCACAACACGTAAATGACTTTCTCCATTGCTCCGGCTCCAGAGGGAAATGACAGGATCGGCGGCATTGCCGCCGGGATTCAGGAAGCGGCTTCAGTCGGTCCGGCCGTCCGATGCGCATCCGGTGCGAACCGGTTCGCGGTCAGCGTGAACGACGGCGGGATCGGCGACGTGACGGTTTCGAACAGCCGCTCATGGCGCGTCGCGTGTATGCGCCACACGCCATCGCGTTTCACGTACTGGTCGTCGTAGAACGCGGTGCCGTGCAGCAGGTAGTCATCCTCAAGATTGATCGCGTGATCCTCGAGAAACCACACGCCGCACGCGTGATCGGCCGACACCAGCGTGAGCTCGGGGTGATGACCGTGGTGCATCGTCAGGAAGGTCGGCTTGCCGATCAGCGCGCGCAGGCTCGACACGAATGCGTCGCGGCCGTCGTACGCATAGCGGCCGCCATACAGCCGCGCCTCGCAGTCGTCGGTCAGGCAATCGGCGAGCAGCGCCCAGTCGTGCGTGTCGACCGCGCGGAAATACCGGTACTTCAACTGTCGGATCTGCTCGTACTCGTGGAGCGTGCGGGTGGTGTCGTCCATCGCGGGTCTCGTGGTGGTGTCGTTCGATGGTAGGAACGAAGCCGCCTGCATCACATCGTCTGTTCGGACGAACGCCGTAGCCACTCGCAAACAGCACGGCCGAAACGAATCGCGGATTTCATCCGAACGGGTGATGGCCGGCCCATCGCGCGGCGGTAACGTGGCATCGACGCGGCGTTCGAACCGCGCCGGCACCGAACAAGGAGACAGGATGACCCTCATCGAATCGCTGGAAGCGCGCGTGCGCCGGCTCGAGGACGCCGACGCCATCCGCCGGCTGAAGGCGCGCTACTTCACCTGCTGCGACCGCAAGGATCCGGAAGGGATGCGGGACTGCTTCGCGCCCGGCCCGGTGCAGATCGACTACGGCCGGATCGGCACGTTCGATACGCGTGACGCGCTCGTCGACGTCTTCGCGCAACTCGGCTGCCATCCGCACATCGTCGAGATGCACCACGGCGTGAATCCCGAGATCGATGTGCTCGACGCGACGCATGCACGCGGCACGTGGGGCCTGCACTACCAGATGATCGACACGAACGCGCGCACGCTCACGCAGCTCGGCGCGTACTACGACGACGCATACCGGAAGGTCGACGGCGAATGGAAGATCGCGGGCACGCGCTGCGTCGTCACGTCGACGCTGTCGGCCCGCTACGAAGGCGACGCGCCGGGCGTGCTGTTCGCCGGCGCGCAGCCGCCGGCCGCCTGACGCAAGCAAACGCCATCCACGTGGCGCCCTGCACATTCCACAGGAGACATCGAACATGACACAGAACCACGAGGCGCCGGTCGCCGTCGTGACGGGCGCGTCGCGCGGCGCGGGCAAGGGCATCGCGCGCGCGCTCGGCGCGGCCGGCATGACCGTGTATGTAACGGGCCGCTCGCAGAACGAAGGCGATGCGCCGCTGCCCGGCACGATCCACGAGACCGCACGCGAAATCGATGCGCTCGGCGGGCGCGGGATCGCGGTGGCCTGCGACCACGCGGACGACGCACAGGTGCAGGCGCTGTTCGAGCGCGTCGAGCGCGAAAGCGGGCGGCTCGACATCCTCGTCAACAACGCGACCTACCTGCACGATCAGTTGATCCTGCCGGGTCCGTTCTGGGAGAAGTCGCTCGATCTGGTCAACATCCTCGACGTCGGGCTGCGCTCGGCCTATGTCGCGAGCTGGCACGCGGCGCGGCTGATGGCGCGGCGCCGCAGCGGGCTGATCGCGTTCACGTCGTCGTTCGGCGCGAGCTGCTACATGCACGGCGCGGCGTACGGCGCGCAGAAGTCCGGCGTCGACAAGTTCGCGAAGGACATGGCCGTCGACCTGAAGCCGTTCGACGTCGCGGCCGTGTCGATCTGGATGGGCCCGCTGCGCACCGAGCGCACGACGCGCGTGTGGGAGGAACACCCGGATCTGTACAAGGATTTTTCGCTCGTCGCGGAAAGCCCAGAATTCACGGGCCGCGTGATTCACGCGATCCACGGCGATCCGCAGCGCATGGCGTTGTCGGGGCAGGTGCTCGTCGGCGCGGAAGCCGCGCTGCGGTACGGCATCGCCGATCTCGACGGCAAGCAGCCGCCTTCTTACCGCGAACTGCTCGGCGGGCCCGTGCAGGCGCATCCGGCGATCGTCGCCTGAGGAGCACGCATGGGCATCCTGACAGGCAAGGTCGCGCTCGTGACGGGCGCGGGGCAGGGCGTCGGCCAGGGCGTCGCGCAGGCGCTCGCGGCGGAAGGGGCGCACGTCGCGGTAGTCGGCCGCACCCTCGACAAACTGCTCGCGACTTGCGAGACGATCCGCGCGCGCGGCGGCGTGGCCGAGCCGTTCGTGTGCGACGTGATGGACGCGACGCAGATCGCGCCATGCGTCGACAACGTCGTCGCGCGGTTCGGTGGCGTGCAGATCCTGATCAACAACGCGCAGGTCGTGCCGCTCGGCCGCCTGCTCGACGTGACCGACGCAAGTTTCCTGGCGGGGCTCGAATCGGGGCCGATCGCGACGCTGCGCATGATGCGCGCGTGCCATCCGTATCTGAAGGGCGACGGCGTGATCGTCAATTTCGCGTCGTCGGCCGCGGTGCGCTGGGATGCGTCCGGCTACGGCGCGTATGCGGCAACCAAGGAGGCGATTCGTGCGCTGACGCGCGCGGCGGCCTGCGAGTGGGGCGTGGACGGCATCCGCGTGAATGCGGTCGCACCGCACGCGTTGTCGCCGGGCCTGAAAGGCTGGGTCGACGCAAATCCGCAGGAAGCCGCAGCGTTTTTCCGCACGATTCCGCTCGGCCGCGTCGGCGACTGCGAGCAGGACATCGGGCGCGCGATCGTGTTTCTGGCGAGCCGCGATGCCGCCTACCTGACGGGCGCGACGCTGCCGCTCGACGGCGGGCAGGCTTACTGGGGTTGAAGGCGGGAATCGAAGGCGCGCGGCACTGGGGCCGCGCGCGAATCATGGGACGGCAAACCCGCGCATGAGCGTAGCGCGGCAGCCGGCAAACCGGAATCGAAGCGAGGACGACATGGGTCGACTGGAAGGAAAGGTAGCGATCGTCACGGGCGGCGCGCGTGGCATGGGCGCGGCAACGTGCCGGCTGTTCGTCGCGGAGGGCGCGCGCGTCGTGATCGGCGACGTGCTCGATGCGGAAGGCGAAGCGCTCGCGCGCGAGCTCGGCGACGCGGCGCGCTTCATGCGGCTCGACGTCGCCGACGAAGCGGGCTGGGTGCGCGTGACCGACGCGACGATGGAGCAGTTCGGCCGGATCGACGTACTGGTCAACAATGCAGCCGTGCTGACGTTCGGCGGCATCACGGAGCTGTCGAAACGCGATTTCGAGCGCGCGGTGTCGATCAACCTCGTCGGGACGTTCGTCGGCATCCGGACCATCGCGCCGCGCATGATCGCGCAGAAGAGCGGGTCGATCGTCAACATCTCGTCGGTGGACGGGCTGCGCGGCGTGAACGCGCTGGCCGCGTACGTGTCGAGCAAGTGGGGCGTGCGCGGGCTGACGAAGGTCGCGGCGCTCGAACTCGGCCATCAGGGCGTGCGCGTGAATTCGATTCATCCGGGCGGCGTGAACACCGCGATGTCGAACCCGACCGGCGCGCCGCTCGAGGAAATCAACCAGCACTATGCGAACGTGCCGCTGCAACGCGTCGGCCTGCCGGACGAAATCGCGCGCGCGACGCTGTTCCTCGCGAGCGACGAAGCGTCGTACTGCAACGGCGCCGAGCTGGCCGTCGACGGCGGGATGGCAGCAGGCGCGTATTACCCCGGATTGCCCGGCGCGCCGTTTTGAGCGGGGGTGCCTGCGCCACGCTCACGTCAGATGTTTGTGTACGCAACCTAATTCAGGGTTTGCCTGAGTAGCGAAAACGTGAATTCGCCCGGCCCGTGCTCGCGTGGGCCTCACGCGGAAGCGGCGCGCCAAATTTGCCGCTTCCGCGAAACCCTTGCCGGACGGCCGTCCTGGCCGTTTCGTCCCCAAAGCGCGCGCCATGGCGCTGTAAAAAGCACGCACACGCAACCGGCGTGCCGGCTCGCCGACATAGTTGTTTCTTGTTGCAACGCAACGTTTGCCGAATAACGGCGATGGTATGCTGGCCGTCATGGAGTTGTACGGCAGGTTGCTTGTATGGCGAAACTCGCGTTCGCAATTACTAAAGAGACATCACCTTCTCTCGCACGCATCGCGGCATCGACGCGCGCTCCGCTCGCGCGTCCCGTCCTGCGCGCCGCCGCACCCTGCGCTCCAATCGCATCCCCCATCTCGCGGGCTCGCCCCGCAACCCCCATCCCCGCCCAATAATCTGGAGACATCCTCATGTCGCAAAACACTTTGGCCGAAGCAACACACGGCCCGCTGATCGCTCCGCCGGCTTTCGTCAAACATCGCAAGCTGATCGACTGGGTGTCGCGTATCGCGGCGCTGACGGAACCCGATCGCGTCGTGTGGTGTGACGGTTCGCAGGAAGAAAACGACGCGCTGTGCCAGGCGATGGTCGACCAGGGCACGCTCACGCGCCTGAACCCGGCGAAGCGCCCGAACTCGTATCTCGCGCAATCCGATCCGTCCGACGTCGCGCGCGTCGAGGATCGCACGTTCATCTGCGCGGCCTCGCGCGACGACGTCGGCCCGACCAACCACTGGATCGAACCCGCCGAAATGCGCGAGACGCTCAACGGCCTGTTCCGCGGCTCGATGCGCGGCCGCACGCTGTACGTCGTGCCGTTTTCGATGGGCCCGCTCGGTTCGCCGATCGCGCACGTCGGTGTCGAACTGTCCGACAGCCCGTACGTCGTCGTGAACATGCGGATCATGACGCGCATGGGTCGTGAGGTGTACGACGTGCTGGGCGAGGACGGCGAGTTCGTGCCGTGCGTGCACAGTGTCGGCCATCCGCTCGAAGCCGGCCAGGAGGACGTGCCGTGGCCGTGCAACCCGGTCAAGTACATCGTGCATTTCCCCGAAACGCGCGAGATCTGGAGTTTCGGTTCGGGCTATGGCGGCAACGCGCTGCTCGGCAAGAAGTGTTTCGCGCTCCGTATCGCGTCGACGATGGGCCGCGACCAGGGCTGGCTCGCCGAACACATGCTGATCCTCGGCGTGACGTCGCCGGCCGGCAAGAAGTATCACGTCGCGGCTGCATTCCCGTCCGCGTGCGGCAAGACCAACTTCGCGATGCTGATTCCGCCGCAGGGCTTCAAAGGCTGGAAGGTCACGACGATCGGCGACGACATCGCGTGGCTGAAGCCGGGCCGCGATGGCCGGCTGTATGCGATCAACCCGGAAGCGGGCTTCTTCGGCGTCGCACCGGGCACCGGCGTGAAGACCAACCCGAACGCGATCTCGACGCTCACCGAGAACGTGATCTTCACCAACGTCGCGCTGACGGAAGACGGCGACGTGTGGTGGGAAGGGTTGACCGACACGCCGCCCGCGAAGCTGACCGACTGGCAGGGCAACCCGTGGACGCCGGAGATCGGCAAGGAAACCGGCCGCAAGGCCGCGCATCCGAATTCGCGCTTCACGGCGCCGGCCGCGCAGTGCCCGTCGATCGACGACGACTGGGAGAACCCGGCCGGCGTGCCGATCGATGCATTCATCTTCGGCGGTCGCCGTTCGACGACCGTGCCGCTCGTGACCGAGGCGCGCGACTGGGTCGAAGGCGTGTACATGGCCGCGACGATGGGCTCGGAAACCACCGCCGCGGCGGTCGGCCAGCAGGGCATCGTGCGCCGCGATCCGTTCGCGATGCTGCCGTTCTGCGGCTACAACGTCAGCGATTATTTCGCGCACTGGCTCAAGCTCGGCAACCAGCTCGAAGGCGCGGGCGCGACACTGCCGAAGATCTACTGCGTGAACTGGTTCCGCAAGGATGCGGACGGCAAGTTCGTGTGGCCGGGCTTCGGCGAGAACATGCGCGTGCTGAAGTGGATGCTCGATCGTCTCGAAGGCACCGGTGGTGGCGGCGAGCATGCGTTCGGCGTGTCGCCCGCGTATGAGGACCTGCACTGGGACGGCCTCGATTTCACGCGCGATCAGTTCGATGCGGTGACGTCGATGAACGCCGACGAATGGCGCGATGAGCTGAAGCTTCATGCGGCGTTGTTCGATACGCTGAAGCTGCGCCTGCCGGCCGAAATGACCGACACGATGAAGAAGATCGAGCAGCGCATCGGCGCCTGACGGTTCGCATTCGCGTAGTCATCCTGACGTCCCGCCGCCGGCATGCCTCGCCGGCGGCGGGGCGTTGTTGCATCGGCTCCGCATACGCGCCGTGCGCTTATTGCGCGCGGCAATGCACGACGACTTCGTCAACCGCACGCTGCACGTCGCCGCGCCGGTAGCGCAACAGCGCACTGTCGGCCGGATCGGGCTCGTACGACACGACGTTGCCGCGCCCTGTATAGATCGCGATGTCGGGCAGCAGCGGATGCTCCTGGTCGAGCGACGGCACGTCCTGCGGATTGCCGGCCGCGCGGAAGAAGGCCGCGAAGTAGTCGGCGAAGCTGAGATTCTCGTCGCCGACGAGGTAGGCCTTGCCTGCTTCGCCGCGCTGCAACGCGCCCCAGATCGCTTCCGACAGCGATTGCGTCGAGATGAAGTTGCTGCCGCCGGCCGGTCCGAACACGGGCAGCCCCGCGAACTGGCCCTGCGCATAGCCCGTGTACGCCGCGAACATCTCGTTGCGCAGCGCCGGCACCGATCCGACGACGAATGGCGCGTTGACGCTGCACACGGCGAACGACGGCGCCGCGAGCGCACGCACGCGTTCGTCGGCGAGATGGCGCGAGCGTACGTACGGCACCGTGTCGACGAGCGCCGGCGCGACCTGCGGATAGAAACTGCCGACCAGCACCGCACGCTTCACGCCTGCCTCGCGCGCCAGCGCGAAGAAGCGCGGCACCGCGTCGACGTTCGCGCGCTCCCAGTGCGCGGCTTCGTCGGTGCCGGGCGGCAGGTGGCGGATGTCGTTGCCGGCTGCGAACACCACCGCGTCGAACGGTGCGAGGTCGTCGCGCGTGAAGTTGCCGGCCACGTAGTCGCGCAGCAGCACGTCGAACTGCGCGAGCGCGCTGCCGGGTGCGGGCAGCTTGCGCGCGGCGAGCGTGACGGGGTTGCCCTGCGCATGCAGGTGCAGCGCGGCATGGCCGCCGATGAGGCCGGTGCCGCCGACGATCAGGATCTTCATGATGTCTCCGAAAGCGGCGCCATTTCGCCGCGTGAAATGAACAGGCGAGCGGTGCCGCTCAGAAATTGAAGCCGTTGCCCGTGACGACGGGCAGGTTGGTCCAGAAGCCGTTCGGGTCGCGATACCAGCCGGCCGCCGCGAGCGCGCCGCCATCGACATGCAGCGTCGTGCCGGTGATCCACGCAGCGAGCGGGCTCGCGAGGAACAGCGCGGCGCCCGCGATATCGCCGGTCGCGCCGAAGCGCCCGAGCGGGATCCAGCGCGGGATGTGCCCGTGATGCTCGGCCGCGACCATCGCACTGACGGGCACCTGCGGCGTCTCGGTGGTTTCGGGGGCGATCTGGTTCACGCGAATGCCGGCCGGCCCGAGTTCGAGCGCAAGGCTCTTCGTGAAGCCGGTCAGCGCGACCTTGAACGACGCGTACACGGTGCAGTTCGGAATCGCGCGAAAGCCTTTGATCGACGACACGCCGACGATGCTGCTGCCCGCGCCGCGCTTGCGCAGCAACGGCAGCATCGCGCGCGTGACGATGAAGACCTGGCGCAGGTTCACGTCGAACAGCCGTGCGATGTCGTCGTCGGTGCAGTCGTCGAACGGTTTCGCGATCTGCAGGAAATCGCCCACATTGTTGACGAGCACGTCGAGGCCGCCGAAGCGCGCGTCGACGGTGCGCGCGAATGCTTCGACCTCGTCGCGGCGCGTGACGTCCACGGTGCCGACGAGCGCATCGACGCCTGCCGCTTCGAGTGCGTGACGCACGTCCTGCGCGCGGGTCGGGTCGACCTCGGCTATCGCGACGCGCGCGCCGGCCGCGCCGAACGCTTGCGCGCACGCACGGCCGATACCCGCGCCGCCGCCGGTGACCAGCACGGTCTTGCCGGTGAATGACATCATCGATGGACTCCTTTGAACGGGAAGGCGGTGAGCCGCGTCACAGCGACGACACCAGTTGCGCGTTGTCGATCCGCAGCTCCGCACCGTTCACGAAGCGCGATTCGTCGGACGCGAGGAACAGCACGAGATTCGCGACGTCCCGCGGGTCGCACATGCGCGCCATCGGATCGCTGCCGATGCCGAGCGCGGCGGGGTCGAGATCGGGCATCAGCGCCTGCGTCATCGGCGTCCAGATCCCGTCGGGGTGGATCGAGTTGCAGCGGATCCGGTAGCCGCTGCGCTTGCAGTGCACGGCGACGCTGCGCGCGAGCGCCGTCACCGCGCCTTTCGACCCGGTGTACGCGCACATCATCGGCAACCCGCCGAGCGCGGCGACCGACGACATCATCACGATCGAGCCCGGCGTGTCGTTGCCCTTCATCGCACCGATCGCGTACTGGCAGCCGAGGAAATAGCCATCGGCGTTGGTGCGCATCACGCGCCGCCACGTGTCGAGGCTCGTGTCCTCGATCGAACCGACCGGGCAGATCGCCGCGTTGTTGACGAGCACGTCGAGGCGGCCGAAGCGATCGAGCGTCGATGCGATCGCATGCTGCCAACCGGCCTCGTCGGCGATGTCGTGGCGGACGAACAGCGCCGCGTCGCCGATCTCGCGGGCGAGCGCACGGCCCGCGTCCTCGTCGATGTCGGTCAGCACGACACGCGCGCCTTCGGCGGCGAGCAGCAGCGCATCCGCGCGGCCGACGCCGCTTGCCGCGCCGGTGACCAGCGCGACCTTGTTTGCGACTCGATTCATGGTCGGTCGGATTCCTTTGACGTTGAAAGAAGGCGCGCGCTCATGCGGCGCCCGGTACGCGGCCGGCCTTGATCGCGTCGAGCGCGGCCGTGCCGTAGATCTGCGCGATCGTGTCGTCGACGCGCGGGTTGGTGCGCAGCTCGTGGCCGCCATCGACCGCGAAGCTCTGGCCGGTCACCCAGCCCGACTCGGGGCCGGCGAGATAGCGCACCGCGTGCGCGATCGCTTCGGGTTCGCCGAGCGTGCCGAGCGGGATCTGTTCGAGAAAACTGTCGACGAGCGCGCGGTTTTCGAACATCGGTGCGGTGGCTTCCGAGCGCGTGAGACCGGGGCGCACCGCGTTCACGCGGATCCTCGCGCCGGCCAGTTCCTCGGCCGCGCCGCGCACGAGCGCTTCGAGCGCGGCCTTCGCGGTGCAGTACGCGGACAGCCAGCGGAAATTGATCTGCGCGGCCGTCGACGAAATGCAGACGATCGCGCCGCCGCCGCTGTCGGCGAGCCGCGGCGCCGCATGACGGATCGCGGCGAACGCGCTGTGCAGGTTCAGGTCGATTTCCGCGCGGAACGTGTCGGCGTCGTGCAGCAGCAGCGGCCGGAAGCCCGCCCCGCCGACCGTCGGCACGACGATGTCGAGGCGATGGTCGAGTGCCCACGCGCAATCGAGCGCGGCCTGCAGGTCGCCTTCGTCGCAGGCGTCGCCCGCATGGATCGCGACGCGGCTGCCGGGCACGGCGTCGGTCAGTTGCCGCTGGGTGCGTTCGAGCGCGTCGCGGCGGCGGCCCATCAGCACGACGGCCGCGCCGTCGGCGACGAGCGCGTGCGCGCAGGCCGCGCCGATGCCGCCGGCGCCGCCCGTCACGAGTGCAGTGCGGCCGTCGAGGGGAGCGGAGGTGCGCATCGTTCAGCTCTCCAGCGGCAGGTCTTGCGCCCAGTCGACGTGCAGCGTGCGCGCGGCGAAGCGCCACGTGCCGCCGTCGAACACGCAACGATCGCGATAGCGCAGCCCCCAGTCGAGCTTGCGCTTCACGCCGTCGCGCACGTAGACGTGGCAGGCAACACCGTAGGTCTCGACCTCGGCCTCGCCGCCGTCGAGCGTGACGAGCTGGTTGTGCACGTGATGCTGGGTTGCTTCGTAGCGCTCGATCACGCGCATGCCCGTGATGATCGCGTCGCGGTCGTCGAAGCGGAAGCCGGGGCCGGCCAGCGTGGCATCGGGGGTGAAGAGCGTGGTGAGGCGTGGCCAGTCGCGCCGGTCGACGGCTTGCGCGTAGCGGCACGCCAGTTCGTACAGCGCGTGGGGGGGATCGGAATCGGTCATGCGTGGGCTCCCGTGGAAAAACGGAACGCGTGGGCCGCGCAAGGCGGGCCGACGCGACGGCATTGCGACGTCGACGCGCAGGTTCGCATCGCGCAGGCCGGGATTCATCATCCATACGGAGCAGGGCGCGGGTCGGGGAAAACACCGGGGCAGGCCGCCACGCGTCACGTGGGGGCGCAGGGATGGTGCGGCGCAGCGACCGGTGTGCGAGATGCGTCTGACGATTCGTGCGGCCGGCTGCGACGGGCGCGCGACGTGCCGCGTTTGCTCCGCGTGGGCGAAGCCGTGGCGCGCGATGTTGCGATGCGTCAGGCCGCGCATCGTCCGCTCAGCGTTTGCCCCTAGTCGAAACGGACGATGGCCGGCGGCCGGGGGCTGGCTACCGTGCAGTCATCCGGTGCCGCATGCGATGCACGCCGGACACGAACCGCACCAGCGGACAACCGGACGGGACGACGATCATGAGACTGACGACTCGCAAGCTGTGCGTATTGGCGATAGGCACGTTCGCTGCCATGGCGATGGCGCGATACGGCGCCGACCAGGTCCCGTCGCCGCCGTATGCAGCCGGCATCCTGCAATGCCGTTCGGTCGACGCGAACGGCCTGCCGACGGGTTGCGTGCCGATCGATCCGTCGCACTTCGGTTTTGCCGCGATGCGCGGCATGTGACACCGGCGCGGCCGCGTGCCGCGCAGCGCGCAAGCCGTGGCGGCGCGACGGCGGCTGGATGCGGTTCGCTACGGCCACGGTGGAATCATCGCGCGCCGATCCCGCTTCACGCGGTTCGACTTCAACCGGACGAGAGACGGACGTGCGCGTTGCACGCGCACCCGTCGTACGTCCGCCTCGGCAACGGGGCATCGAGGCAACGTCCGCATCAGTCCTTCGCTACCACCGCCGCTTTCCGCGGATTTCCCCAACGCTGACCCATTCCTCATGTCATCCGACTATTCCCTGACTCACCCCCTGAATACCCGCGACGTGCGTCGCTGGGATGCCGAACACGATGTCGTGATCGTCGGCTTCGGTGCGGCCGGCGCGTGCGCGGCGATCGAAGCCGCGAGCGCGGGCGCCGACACGCTGATCGTCGAGCGTGCGTCGAGCTACGGCGGCACGAGCGCGCTGTCGGGCGGCGAGATCTACCTCGGCGGCAGCGGCGGCACGCCCGCGCAGCGGCAGGCCGGCTTTACCGACGACACCGAGGATCTGTACCGCTACCTGATGCTGGCCGGCGGCCGCGACGCCGACGAGGCGAAGGTGCGCCTCTACGCGAACGACAGCCTGGCGCACCACGACTGGCTCGTCGCGCAGGGCCTCACGTACAAGAACACGTTCATCGCCGAGCGGATCGTCGAACCGGAAACCGACGATTGCCTGATCTGGTCGGGCAGCGAGGAAGCCTGGCCGTTCAGCGAGGCCGCGAAGCCGTGCCCGCGCGGGCACACGCCGCAATGGCCGGGCTGGGGCGGCGGACAGATGCTGATGCGCGTGCTGGCCGAACGTGTGGCGGCGCTCGGCGTCGCGACGCGCTACGACACGCGCGCACTCGCGTTGATCGTCGACGACGGCGGCGCCGTATGCGGCGTGGTGCTGCGCGCCTATGGCGAGACGGCATTCGTACGGGCGCGTCGCGCGGTGATCCTGTGCGCGGGCGGCTTCGCGATGAACCGCGACATGGTGCGCCGGCATGCGCCGCAGTTCCTGCGCTCGGACGAACCGATCGGCAGCCCCGGCGACGACGGCTCGGGCATCCTGCTCGGCCAGAGCGCGGGCGGCGCGGCGATTCACATGGATCAAGGCTTCGTCAGCCTGCCGTTCTACGCGCCCGAATCGCTGATCAAGGGGATCATCGTGAACGCGCGCGGCCAGCGTTTCATCAACGAGGATGGCTATCACGGTCGCACGGGCCATCACGCGTTCCATCAGGCCGACGATCGCATCTACCTGCTCGTCGACCAGGCCACCTACCAGGAGCCGCCCGCCATCGCGCGAATCGGCATCGCGGCGGCCGGCGAAACGTGGGAGGAAGTCGAACGCGACCTGCAGATGCCGGCCGGCACGCTGACGGCGACCGTCGACGTCTACAACCGCCATGCGGCCGACGGCACCGATCCGCTGTTCCACAAGGCGAAGCAGTGGCTGCAGCCGCTGATCGAGCCGCCGTTCGTCGCGCTCGATTGCCGGATCGACTATGCGTTCTATCCGCACTTCACGCTCGGCGGGCTCGATACGCTGCCGACCGGGCAGGTGGTCGACGCAACACGCGCGCCGGTGCCGGGGCTCTATGCGGCGGGCCGCACGACCTGCGGGCTGCCGCGCTGGGGCGCCGGGTACAGTTCGGGGCTGTCGCTGGCCGACGCGACGTTCTTCGGCCGGCAGGCCGGGCGTCACGCCGCGCGGGTGGAGTGCGACGCAGTGCGCCGCGCCGCGTAGCGTTTTCAGGCCGGAAATGAACGACGCCCCGGGCCATCGCATTGCCCGGGGCGTCGTCGTTTCAAGCAGCCAGGCGGCCAGCCAGTCAGGCCAGTCGGCGCTTAACCGAGATCGAGCGCATTCGTCAGATCACCCGGCGGCGTCGCGCCGCGCGCGGCGAACGCCTTGTCGCGCGCGACCACGCCGTCGAGCGGCGCGAGCCCGTGCACGCGGCTGATGAAGCGCAGGATCGAGTTCGTGTCGTACAGCGTGTGATCGACGAAGCCCTTCTTCGCGAACGGCGAGATCACGAGCGCCGGAATCCGCGAACCCGGGCCCCAGCGGTCGCCTTCCGGCGGCGCGACGTGATCCCACCAGCCGCCGTTCTCGTCGTGCGTCATCACGATCACGGTGTGGTCCCATTGCGGCCCGCGCCGGATATGGTCGATCACGGTCGCGATGTGACGGTCGCCCGATTCGATGTCCGCGTAGCCCGCGTGCATGTTCAGGTTGCCCTGCGGCTTGTAGAACGTGACGGCCGGCAGGCGGCCCGCGTCGATGTCGGCGATGAAGTGGTTGGTCGACGGCGCGTCGCCGAGCCCCGCGTCGCGCAGGTGCTTGCGGCGCGCGTCGGTGCCCGGTGCGTAGTTCGCGAAATAGTTGAACGGCTGGTGGTGGTACTGGAAATCGGGCACGGTGCCCGTGTCGCGATGCTCGAGCGCGTACTGCCAGGCGCCGCTGTACCACGCCCAGTCGACGTTCTTTTCCGACAGGCGGTCGCCGATCGTCGCATAGCCCTGCGGCGGCATCACGCGATGGTCGGCCGGGTCCGCATACGCGGCGTTGCCCGGATCGGGCGGCGGCACGTAGCTCGGCTGGTACGGCGGCGCCATCGTGTTCACGCCGTAGCCGTCCGGCGTCAGCGGGCCGTCGGCCGCGAACTTCGGCGGGCCGTCGAGCGCGGACGCGGGCGAATTGTCGGCGAGCTTCAGGCGCGTACCGGTTGGATCGTCGCCTTCGACCTTCGACAGCAGTTTCGCCGCATGCGGATGCTTGTGCGCGTCCGGATACAGCGGCGGCTGCGCGGAGATCAGGAACATGTGGTTCATCCACGACCCGCCGAAGGCCGCCATGAAGAAGTTGTCGCACAGCGTGTATTGCCGCGCTAGATTCCACAGCCGCAGCGTGTCGGCCGAATTGCGGTAATGACCCATCACGAGGCCGCCCGAATCGGCCCACGCGGCGAACTGGTTGTTGCGGCCGGCCGCGATCTGCATCTGGTTCTGGTAGAAGCGGTGCCACAGGTCGCGCGTGATCACGCCGTTCGGCAGCGGGTTGCCCTGCGCGTCCTTGATCAGGAACGGCGCGTTCGGCAGCTTGTCGATGTCGCGCTCGGCGATCGCGTAGCGCTTGCCGTCCACTTCCTGCGCCTGCGGCACGAGCCCGCCCCAGATCTTCGGCAGCACGGGCAGCGGCGTCTTGCCGTCGCGATCGAGCTGCTGTGCGTGCTCGGCGCGCACCTCGCTCAGCGGATGGCGCACGCCCGGGAAATCGCCGTACAGGTTCGCGAAGCTGCGGTTTTCCGCATAGATCACGACGATGTGGCGCACGCGCTGGCGCAACGCTTCGTCGATGCGCAGGTCGGCGGCCGAACGCGGCGCGCTGCCTGCGGTGGTTTCGCAGCCGCTGAGCGCGACACCCGCACCGAGCGCGGCGAGGCCGCCGAGCACGCGGCGGCGGTCGGGATCGGCGGGAAGGTCGTCGGGGCGATCGGGGGTGTCGTTCACGTCGTGGGTTCCTCGAATGGGCGGGTGGACGGAGGCGTGATGCGCGGCGGCGTCGCACAGGCTGCCGCGCCGCGGGATGGAAAGCAACGGCCTCGGTTACGGAGGGGCTGGCGCGATCCATCTGTCACAAAAATGTCACGAACGCGACTATAACGCGGCAACGGGGGCGGATGAAAGGTGTTTGTCGGACGATTCGACGCGCGTCTCGGGCCATGCGCGACGCCCGCGCGCGAACTAGACTGGATTCAGGGGCGGCGCGTCGCAAGCGTGCCGCCCGGGCGAGGATTGCCCGGCGGCGCCGGCCGACGGCGTCGCCGCGGTGCCATTGATGCGACGAACGAGGCGATGAGGCGAGGCGACGATGGCGCGCATGAATGCCGCTTCCGCATGGCCGCCGATGGCGCGCGCCGGCTGCGCGCGTGCCCGCACCCGTCCGCCGTGCCGCGCAACGCAAGCGTAGCGCGCACGTCCGGCCCGCTGCCATGGACAGGAAATTCGACTACCCGGGATTGCTGATCGCGGCGGGCTTCTTCGTGCTGTTCGCCGCGCAGTTGCTGATGCTGCGCCCGACGTCGGCGCCGATCGCGTACAGCGATTTCCACCAGCTCGTCGCCGCCCGGCTCGTCGACGATCTCGAAGTCGGCCCCGTATCGATCTCGGGCACGCTGAAGATGCCGCAGGCCGGCACGCTGCTGCCGGCGTCCGAAGCCGCGGCCGTGCGGCAGGCCGGCGCGCCGTGGCGCTTCACGACCAACCGCGTGACCGACGAGCACCTGACCGACACGCTGACCGCCGCCGGCATCCGCTATCGCGGTGCGTCCGACACGAGCTGGATCGCGTCGCTGGCGTCGTGGCTGCTGCCGCTCGTGCTGTTCGTGTTCATCTGGAACATGATGCTGCGCAGGCGCGGCGGGTTGCAGGATTTCACCGGAATGGGCAAGAGCCGTGCGCGGGTGTACGTGCAGCAGGAAACCGGCATCACGTTCGACGATATCGCGGGCATCGACGAAGCGAAGGCCGAACTGCAGCAGCTCGTCGCGTTCCTGCGCAACCCCGACCGTTACCAGCGGCTCGGCGGCAAGATTCCGAAGGGCGTGCTGGTGGTCGGCGCGCCGGGCACCGGCAAGACGCTGCTCGCGCGCGCGGTGGCCGGCGAGGCAGCCGTGCCGTTCTTCTCGATCAGCGGCTCGGCATTCGTCGAGATGTTCGTCGGCGTGGGCGCGGCGCGCGTGCGCGACCTGTTCGAGCAGGCGCAGCAGAAGGCGCCGTGCATCGTGTTCGTCGACGAACTCGATGCGCTCGGTAAGGTGCGCGGCGTCGGCCCGATGTCGGGCAACGACGAACGCGAGCAGACGCTCAACCAGCTGCTCGTCGAGATGGACGGCTTCCAGGCCGGCTCAGGCGTGATCATCATGGCCGCGACGAACCGGCCCGAGATCCTCGATCCCGCGCTGCTGCGGCCGGGCCGCTTCGATCGTCACATCGCGATTGACCGGCCCGACGTGAATGGCCGAAGGCAGATCCTCGGCGTGCACGTGAAGCGCGTGAAGCTCGCGGCCGACGTCGATCTCGGCGAACTCGCGTCGCGCACGCCGGGCTTCGTCGGCGCGGATCTCGCGAACGTCGTCAACGAGGCGGCGCTGCATGCAGCCGAACTCGGCAAGCCGGCGATCGGCATGGCCGATTTCGACGAGGCGATCGACCGCGCGTTGACGGGCCTCGAGCGCAAGAGCCGCGTGATGAACGCACAGGAGAAGCTGACCATCGCGTATCACGAGGCCGGCCACGCGCTCGTCGCGGAAAGCCGCACGCATTGCGATCCGGTGAAGAAGGTGTCGATCATTCCGCGCGGTGTCGCGGCGCTCGGCTATACGCAGCAGGTACCGACCGAGGATCGCTACGTGTTGCGCCGAAGCGAGCTGCTCGACCGGATCGATGCGCTGCTCGGCGGGCGGGTGGCCGAAGAACTCGTGTTCGGCGACGTGTCGACGGGCGCGCAGAACGATCTCGAGCGCGCGACCGCGATGGCGCGCCACATGGTCATGCAGTACGGGATGAGCGAGAAGATCGGGCTCGCGACGTTCGACGACGGCGATGCGCGCCAGGGCATACCGGGCGCGTGGCATGCGGGCGACGGGCGCTGCAGCGAGCACACCGCACGGATGATCGACGACGAGGTGCGCACGCTGCTGGCCGACGCGCACGCACGCGTCGCGGCAACGCTCGGCGAACGTCGCGATGCGCTCGAACGCATCGCGCGTCGGCTGCTGGAATGCGAAGTGCTCGAACGCGACGCGCTGCAGGCGCTGATCGACGGGCGCGTCGAACCGCCGGCCGCCACGACGCCGGCGCCGGGCGACGCAGCCGGCGCACGCGGCGGCACGGTCGAGACGGAGCAGGCGTCCGCGGTCGAGCGCGATTTCGTCGCGTACGGGCCGCCACGCGAACCCGATCGCTGAAGATCCCATGAATCGGCGAGCGGCGCGCGTCGAAGCGACTGCGTGCCGTCGTTCCTTTCCCCGTTGATCTCCACGGAGTCGCCATGAGCGAGGCGCACGTATCGGTCGATGTCGCGCAGCAGGCGCGTTTCTGTTTCGAAGTGGTATTTGCCGGCACGACGCTGGCGCCGGTGCTCACCGACGAACCGCCGCCGCTCGGCGACGGGCGCGGGCCGAACCCGATCCGGTTATTGGCGGCGGCCGTCGCGACCTGTCTCGCGGCGAGCCTGCTGTTCGCGCTGGAGAAGCAGCAGGTCGATCCGCAGCCGATTGCCGCGCACATCGACGTCGACATGGTGCGGAACGACGCGGGCCGGGTGCGCGTGGGCGCGATGTCGGTACGGCTGTCGATCGGCAAGACATGGGCCGGTCTCGCAGTCGCGACGCGCGTGCTCGATCAGTTCGATGCGTATTGCGTACTGACGGAGAGCCTGCGCGAAGGCATTCCGGTGTCGGTCGACCTGTGCGACGTGAACGGCGCGGCGCTCGAGCACGCGGCGACTGACGCGTGAGCGCGCGTCAGGCGGGTCAGGATTCGGTCGCGGCCGCGACTTCGGCCGCTTCGGCGAGCGCGTTGAGAAAGCGCGTGCGCCACCAGTGCACGTCGGTCTTGCGCACGATCGCCATCAGCGCCGCGTGACGCTGGCGGCGCTCTTCGAGCGGCATCGTGAGCGCGCGCTGGATCGCCTGCGCGGTGCCTTGCGTGTCGTACGGATTGACGAGCAGTGCCGACTTCAACTGTTCGGCCGCGCCGGCGAAACGCGACAGCACGAGCACGCCCGGATCGGCGGCATCCTGCGCGGCGAGAAATTCCTTCGCGACGAGGTTCATCCCGTCGCGCAGCGGCGTGACGAGCGCGACGCGGCTCGCGCGATAGAGACCCGGCAAGCGCTTGCGCGCGACGGTGCGGTGAATGTAGCGCATCGGCATCCATTCGAGTTCGCCGTAGTCGCCGTTGATCGCGCCGCACAGGCTGTCCATCTCGCGCCGCAGGTCGTCGTACGCGCCGAGATCCTCGCGGCTCGGCGCGGCGATCTGGATCAGCGTCGCGCGGTTGCGGTTCTCCGGATATTGCTCGAGCAATTGGCGGAATGCATTCACGCGCTGCGGCAGCCCCTTCGTGTAGTCGAGGCGGTCGACGCCGACCAGCAACTGGCGGCGCGAGTATTCATCGCGCATCCGCTCGAACATGTCGAGGCCGTCGCGATCGCGCGCGAGCGATTCGAACTCGTCGACGTTGATGCCGATCGGGAATGCGCCGGCCGACAGCGTGCGGCCGAACGCGCGCAGGCGGCCGTCGGGCAGACGCGCGGCGCCGGCTTCCGCTTCGACGTAATGCTCGAAGTGAAGCAGGTCCGACTCGGTCTGGAAGCCGACGAGATCGTAGGCGAACAGCGAACGCATCAGCCATTCGTGCTCCGGGATCGCGGCCATGATCGGCGGCGGCGGCATCGGAATGTGCAGGAAGAAGCCGATCGGATTCGTGCAGCCCATCGCGCGCAACTCGGCGGCGAGCGGAATCAGCTGGTAGTCGTGGACCCAGATGGTGTCGTCGGGCCGCAGCAGCGTGCGCAGCTTGCGCGCGAACAGCTGGTTCACGCGCCGGTAGCCGTCGGCGAAGCGGCGGTCGAACTGCGCGAGATCGAGCCGGTAGTGAAACACCGGCCACAGCACGTTGTTCGAATAACCGAGGTAGTACGCGTCGTAATCCTGCGGGTCGAGATCGATCGTCGCGAGCTGGATGCCGCCGACGTTCTGGATCTGCACCTCGTCGCCATGCGTGGGCTGATCGTCGCCGCCGCGCAGCCTCCCGCTCCAGCCGAACCAGACGCCGCCGGATTCCTGCAGGCTGTCCTTCACGGCGACGGCGAGCCCGCCGGCCGCGGCTTTACGGGGATCTGCAATGCGATTGGATACGACGACGAGTCGGCTCACCAGCTCTCCTGACGATTGTTGAGGGAAAGGTTCGTGCGGCCGTGGCGCGAGAAGCAGACGCCGCCATCGACGCGCGATGCGCGCAGAACGATGGGGCCGCAATGCGATCGGACGGGAATCAGGGCACGCGATTCGCCGTTCGAACGGGGAGTGCTTTTTTAAGCATACTCGTCATTCGGCTGTTTTAAAAGTCTGCATCGGCGCGCGATGCGCGTGCGAATGCAGCGCGATCTCCATGTCGCCGGTGTGGCAACGTGAGAAACACGGGCGGGATCGAAACTTGCGCGACGCTGCAAACGCAGCGTGGGCCATCCGATGTGGAGAAGAGCGCATCGCACGCCATCGTTCGTGATGGCGCGCATTGCCGGACACGCGCACGATGCCGCGCCGCCCGGTAGAAACGACCGCCGATAATGCGGTTACGCCGACGTGCGCGTTACACGCACGCGTGCCGCGAACGCGCGGCACGAATCGGCGCAGCGCGACGTCGCGCATGAGAACTGGCCGTGCCAGTCAGCGACGATACGCAGCTGCACCGCGTGCCGCGTGCGGCCGCGCATCGCGCGGTGCGCGCAAGCGTGACGCAGGCGGATCGGCGGAGCAGCGGGCGCATCGTCGTCTCCTTGCGGTATCGGTTACGCGGTTCCGCGGCTACGCAGCGGCCGGTTGCCAGTGATGCACGGCGGGCGCTTGCGCGTATTCACCCGGCGACGCCCCGTGCGTGCCGGACGGCATCCGGAACGCGGCAACCGTTTCGGACAGCTCGCGGCCTTGCGCCTCGAGCGACTTCGATGCGGCCGCGGCCTGCTCGACGAGCGCCGCGTTCTGCTGGGTCGTCTCGTCCATCTGCGTGATCGTCAGGTTCACCTGGTCGATGCCGCGGCTCTGCTCGGCCGACGCGGCCGCGATCTCGCCCATGATGTCCGTCACGCGCGCGACGGCCTGCGTGACGTCCGACATCGTCTTGCCGGCTTCGCCCGCGAGTTCGGAACCGTCGCGGATCGTCTGCACCGATGCGGAGATCAGTTCCTTGATCTCCTTCGCCGCCGTCGACGAACGTTGCGCGAGGCTGCGCACCTCACTTGCGACCACCGCGAAGCCGCGCCCCTGTTCGCCCGCACGCGCGGCTTCGACGGCCGCGTTCAGCGCAAGGATGTTGGTCTGGAACGCGATGCCTTCGATGATGCCCGTGATGTCCGCGATCTTCGACGAGCTTTGGCCGATCTCCGTCATCGTGTCGACCACGCGGCCGACCACCGCGCTGCCGCGCTGCGCGACGTCCGACGCGTTCGCGGCGAGCGAGCTGGCCTGTTGCGCGTTCTCCGCATTCAAGCGCACCGTCGACGTGAATTCCTCCATCGTCGCGGCGGTTTCCTGCAGCGACGCGGCCTGTTCCTCGGTGCGCTGGCTCAGGTCGAGGTTGCCCGATGCGATCTCGCTGACCGCGTGCGCGATGCTGTTCGACGAATCGCGCACGCGGCCGACGATGCCGATCAGCCGCTCGTTCATCGTTCGCAGCGCGTCGAGCAGATCGCGCGTCTCGTCGTTGCCGCTCACGTTGATGCGGCTGCCGAGATCGCCGTTCGCGACCGTGCGCGCGACGTCCACGGCCGAGCCGATCGGTAGCGTGATCTTGCGCGTCAGCCACAGGCCGCCGCATGCCGCGACCACGACCGCGATCAGGCAGATGCCGGCCAGCAGGTTGCGTTCCATCACATAGCGATCCGCGAATTGCTGCGCGATCGCGAGCTCGCGCTCATGCGTATAGGTTGCGTATGCATCGGTTGCGCGCACCAGTTGCGCGAGCAGCGGCCGGCAGTTGTCGTCGATGTCGGCGGTCGCCTCATCCTTCTTGCCGGCCTGCGCGAGCCCGACGATGCGCAGGGCGACGGGCCCGTAGCTGGCTTCGATGCGCACGATGTCGGCCACCAGTTCGCGTGCGCGATCGGAGGTGTCCGTCGCGTTCGCCATCAGGTCCTTGAGCTTCGCGAGGTGATCCTGCACGTCCTTGTGCGCCTGGTTCACCTCGGCCAGTTCGAGCTCGACGTCGGACGGTTTGGTCACGAGCACGAGGTTGCGCGCGGCGATCGCGCGCCGGTCGACCGCGGTGCGGATTTGCGCGGAAACGGTCGCCCGCGCATTGATGCCGCTCATGTAGCGGGAAAATTCGGCGTTCGTATCGGATAGCGCCTTGAGTGCCATGCCCGACACGATCACGACGACCGCGGCGAGCAGGCCGAAGCCGCCAAGGAGTTTTGTCTTGATGCTCATTCTGGCGATTTTCACAGTGTGCCTCTGTGCGTGTGGTTGACGAATTGGATTTATTGTTCGACCAGATACGGGCTCGTGTCGGCATTAACGGGTATCCGGGATGATTCTTTACCCTTCGAAAACCCTGATATTAGTTTTTTTAGCACTGGAAACCCTGCCAGTCGGGCGTTCTTGATTTGGATCAAAAATCCCTGGAGCGCCCGTAATTCAACGGTTTATATGTGAAACTTGAAACCGGTTTTATTGGGTGAAACAAAAAACAGTCTTTTTGTTAATAATTGTCTGATGAATTTGTTTCGATTTATGGATGAATAAAAGAATTTTCGTTGTGCGCTAATTGGGGATGGAATCGATGCGCGCCATCGGCGTGTGCCGCGCGATTGGCGGTCATGGCGGATCAACAGAAACTCGCGACGCAGGGAGGGGCGCCGGAGAAAAGGCCCGCGACGGGCGCCGCGGACCACGAGAGGGTCAGAACGTAGTGCGCAACCCGGCCATCACGCTGCGACCGCCTTGCGGCGCGAAGCCGCGCACGACCGAGGTCGAATAGCGAATCTCCTGGTTCGTCAGGTTGTCGCCGCGCAGGTACGCGAGCCAGTGCGTCGGGCCGACGCGGAACGTGTAGGTGAGCATCACGCCGAGCGACGTGTAGCCGTCCGTCGAATAATCGTTGTCGGGCACGCGGTGCTGCGACCACGCATGCGTGACCTGTGCACGCGCACCGAACGGGCCGTAACCGTAGTCGGCCGCGAGCGTCGCGCGCAGCGGCGCGATGCGCGGCAGCGGCTGGCCCGTGTCGACGTTGCGCGCATGCGTGTAGTCGGCGGTCAGTTCGAGATCGACCGTGTGGCCGCGCCGCGCGAACGCGCGCCACTTGCCGTCCAGCTCGATGCCGTAGAACTCGGCACGCACGCCGCGATAGATCGCCTCGTTGAGCGAGCCGTCGGTACCGGGCGCGACCGGCTCGCCGTCGTCGTTCACGACGCGGCCGGTGTTGTACTCGGTCAGGTAGTTCGAGAAGCGGTTGTAGAACACGCCGACGCTGCCGCGATTCGGGCCGCTCGCGTAGCGCAGCGACAGGTCGGTCGACACCGCCTTTTCCTTCGACGCGTTCGGGTTGCCGATCAGGAACTGGCCGGTGGCATCGTGCGGGCCGTTCGAATACAGCTCGTAGAAGGTCGGCGCGCGTTCGGTGTACGCGACGTTGGCCGCCACCGACCACACGGGCGTCAGCGAGAACAGTGCGCCGGCCGACAGGCTGCCCGCGTTGAATTCGCGCGGCTGCGCCCCCGCGAATTTCTCGACGCCGGCCGGATCGGGATCGACCTTCACGTGTTCGAAGCGGCCGCCGAGGCTCAGCTTGAGCGCCGGGACGACCTGCCATTCCTCGAGGCCGAACAGCGCGACGCTGTTCGTGCGCGTGGACGGCACGAGCAATTCGTCGCCAAGCGCGGAGAACGTGTTCTGGCCGAACTGCACGCCGATCGCGCCTTCGAACGGGCCGATCTTGCGATGCGTTGCCTCGATGCGGGCTTCGTAGCCGCGATTGCGGAAGGTGGTCGCGGTTTCGCCATTGTCGACTTCCTTGTGCCGGTAGTCGGTGTACGCGAAGTCGAACTTCAGCTTCGTGAACGGCCCGCTCAGGTTACGCACCTCGGACGCAAGCGCGAGGCGTTCCTGGCGCATCCGCAGCCGCACGTCGCTTTCCGCGACGGAGCCGTAGTTGGATTCGTAGCCGCTGTAGGACAGGCCCGCGAAGCCGTCCGCCCACGTGTACGACGCGCCGACCGCGCCGCCGTGCACGCGGCCATCGCTGTTCGGTACGTTGCCGTACGGCTGCGGCGCGTCGGGGCCGTCGATCGCGCGTTGTGCGCCGCTGCGCGCGTAGCCGGGAATCCGCAGCTTGCTCGTCTCGCGGTCGAACGCATCGACGTGGAACGCGAAGCGGCCGTTGCCGCCTTCGACCTGCGCGGCGCCCGCGCGCACCGAGTTCGCGCCGCCGTAGCGCGCGTCGAGCGCGCCCGTCACGCCCTGGATCGCTTCGCGCGGAATCCGGTTGTCGATCGTGTTGACGACGCCGCCCACCGCATTGCCGCCGTACAGCAGCGCGGCCGGGCCGCGCACGATCTCGACGCGTTCGATCGACAGCGGGTCCTGCGGCACCGCGTGGTCGTACGACAGCGACGACGCGTCGTACGCCGCGACGCCGTTCTGCAGCAGCCGGATCCGGTCGCCATCCATTCCGCGGATGATCGGGCGACCGACCATCGGCCCGTAGGTGGTGGTCGACACACCGGGCAGCCCGTTCAGCGTTTCGCCGAGCGAATCGGCCTGGCGGCGGGTCAGCGCATCGCCGGAAAGCTGGGCGGTCGGCGCGGTCAGTTCGTTGTCGCCGAGCGGGTTCGCGGTCACGAAGATCGGGGCGAGCGCGGTGGTCGGCGGCGTGCCGGACACGGCGGGCGGTTCGGTCTGCGCGTGCGCGACGGCGGCGAACAGCATCAGCGAAAGGGAAGAGAGCGGGCGAAGCGGTAGACGAGGGAGGTCGCGCATGGTCGGTGAATCGGTTGGAATCGGATCGGATAACGAGCGATGCGGGTCACGGCTAGATACGATATATTGTTGCGTCTGTGACGCGCAGTGACCCGTTGGAACATGGCTCGGCGAGGCTCGGCCACCCACAGTGGAACGGCGTCAGGCGAACGAGCACGCGAAATGATATGTTATATCATTTCGAAATCCAAGCCGGATGGCGGGATCCTGTCGGGTTTCTGTCGGATGGGTGGAATGGCGGTGGGAGTGGAAATCGTCCGCGCGGTGTTCGGAGCGATCGCCTGAACCGGATGACGCGATGCGCACGCCGACGCCAACGCCGACGCGTTGCCGATACGCCGGCCAGGTGCGTGCAGCCCGCGTTCGGTGACCGTCGAAGCGGTCCGCCGGAAGCAGCCCTGCGCTGATCGATGCAGCGGGCGCTGACCTCCGCGCCTGAGCCAGGCGGCAGCGCGATTCCGCGTCGCGCGACGGTGCGACGTCTTGTAGCGGTGGCCATCGCCGTGCATTGCCCCGCGTGTTGATACGTATCAACGTCGTTCGATTCCGAAGCCGGATACTGGATCGCTCATCGACCAGGCAGGAGCGACCCATGACCCAAACCATGAAAGCGGCCGTCGTGCACGCATTCGGCGAACCACTGCGCATCGAGGAAGTGCCCGTGCCGACGCCGGGGCCCGGCCAGATCCTCGTCAACATCAAGGCGTCGGGCGTGTGCCATACCGATCTGCACGCGGCCGATGGCGACTGGCCGGTCAAGCCGACGTTGCCGTTCATTCCGGGGCATGAAGGCGTGGGCATCGTCGCGGCGGTCGGTGCGGGCGTCACGCACGTGCGCGAGGGGGATCGCGTGGGCGTGCCGTGGCTCTATACGGCCTGCGGCCATTGCGAGTACTGCCACACGGGCTGGGAAACGCTGTGCCACGGCCAGCAGAACACCGGTTATTCGGTGAACGGCAGCTACGCGGAATACGTGCTGGCCGATCCCGACTACGTCGGCCATTTGCCCGCGCAGGTTGCGTTCGACGAGATCGCGCCGATCCTGTGTGCGGGTGTCACCGTCTACAAGGGCATTCGCGTCACCGATACGCGCCCGGGCCAGTGGCTCGCGATCTCCGGCATCGGCGGCCTCGGGCACGTGGCCGTGCAGTATGCGCGTGCGATGGGCCTGCACGTCGCGGCCATCGATATTTCACCCGACAAGCTCGCGCTGGCGCGGCAGCTCGGCGCGGAACTGACGATCGACGCGTCGACCGACGATCCGGCCAAGGTGATCCAGAAGGAGATCGGCGGTGCGCACGGCGTGCTCGTCACGGCCGTGTCGCGCAGCGCGTTCGCGCAGGCGCTCGGGATGGTGCGGCGCGGCGGCACGGTGGCGCTCAACGGCTTGCCGCCGGGCGATTTCCCGTTGCCGATCTTCTCGACCGTGCTGAACGGCATCACCGTGCGCGGGTCGATCGTCGGTACGCGGCGCGACCTGCAGGAATCGCTCGACTTCGCGGCCGACGGCCTGGTGCGCGCGCATATCCATCGCGACCGGCTCGGCAACATCAACGACGTGTTCGCGAAGCTGCGCGAAGGCAAGGTCGACGGGCGCATCGTGCTGACGGACATGCGTTGACGTGATGCGCGCAGCGCACGTGCCGTCAATGAAACGACGGCGCCACGCTGCTCAACGTTCCGCCGGAAATCGCTCCTGCAACGCATGCAGCCAGCGCGCGACGACGTCGAGTTCGTCGTCGGAAAACCCGTCGCACAGCTTGCCGTTGAGTTCGCGCAGCAGCACGCGCGCACGCTTGAGCGCGGCGTGGCCTGCGTCGGTGAGGTACAGGCGCGTCGCGCGGCCGTCGTCCGAATCGGCGTGGCGCGTAATGAGGCCGGCTTTCGCCATCCGGTCGGCGAGCCCCGTCATCGCGGACGGCGCGAGCTGCAGCGCGGCGCCGACTTCACCGATCAGCGCGCCATCCTGTTTCGCGAGACAGAACAATGCACCGGCCTGCGCGGCGCTCGCGCGCGTCTCGGTCTCCGCCTTGCGGTCGATCCAGCGCTGCACGCGCCGCTGGCCGATGTTCAACATGAAAAACAGTCGTCGTTCTTCGCTCAAGCTGGGTTCCCGGCTGCAATGGAAAGGGAGGGGCGGCCCGCGGTTCGCGTCGTGTCGAGCGCCTGCGCGAGCCAGTCGGCCACGTCGGGCCACAGCACGGTGCCGGCGCGGCTGCGGAAGAAGCCCATGTGCCCGACCGGGCCGCTGCCCGCCGCGTGCGGATCGATCTGGCGGCGTTCGACCGTCGCGCGGGTCAGATAGCTTACCAGCAGCCCGATCGCAGGCGGGTTCGCCCACGGGTCGTCGTCGAAGCCGAGCGCGAGGATCGGCAACTGCTGTTTCGCGTAACGCTCGGCCGCGCCGAGTGTCGGATCGTCGAAGAAATAGTGCGGCAGCGTGGTCCAGCGGCTCCATTCGCGGAACACGCCCGCCGGCATGTCCTCGCCGAGCCCGAGCCGCTTGCCGGGCACGTAGCCGAGCAGCGCCGCCATCAGCGGGCCGAGCACGCGCAGGATCAGCCGCACTTTCAGGCGTTCGGCCGCCTGCGTGATCAGCCGCGTGCTGCCCGCATGCGCGGCGACCAGCACGGCCGCACGCAGGTGCGGCGTCGCGGCGGACAGCCCGATCGCGTGCCCGCCGACGCTGTGCCCGACCGCCAGCAGCGGCAAGCCTGCGTACGCCTGCCGCGCCCACGCGGTCGCGGCGCCCACGTCGAGTTCCATCCAGTCGCGCATGCGGGCCTTCAACGCATCCAGGCGCGCGGGGCGAGACGCGCCGATGCCGCGATAGTTGTAGGTGAGCGCCGCGAAGCCGCGTTCGGTCAGGAAGCGCGCGAAGCCTGCATACAGCCGCTCCGGCACGGCCGTTGCCGGATGGATCAGCACCAGCGCGCGCGGCGGCGCGTCCGGCGACCACAGCGTGCCGTGCAGCGCGTAGCCGTCGGCGGCGGAAAACTCGATGGGCTCGGAGGTCATGGCTGCCTTCGTGACGGGTAGTTATTTCGTATGCGAAATATAGTCCGTGAGTTATTTCGCGCACGAAATATCTGTCGAGGATTCATTCGAACCGGGTTCCCTCGAGCGCGGCCGGCGGCAGCCGGCGACGCCTGCCGATTCATAAAACATTTGCATCTTTTCATAGAAGAATATTGCGTTTGTTTCATGATGAAGATCGACGTATCTTTGGCGGTTCCATCCGTTCCGCCGGCTGTCGTGCACGGCGGGCCACGGGGCGCCGCCCTCGTGCGGCCGTCCGCCAACCCTTCTGGGAGATCACGTTGTTGAGTCGAATCGTCACGGCACTCTTGCTGGCGCTTGCCGCGCAGCCGGGCTTTGCCAAGGACACCGTCACGCTGCGCGTCGGTGAACAGAACTACTTCAACATCCAGGCGTCGATGGAGGCGTCCGGCGTGCTGAAGGACCTGCCTTACACGATCGAGTGGAAGCATTTCCAGGCCGCGGCGCCCGTCGCCGAATCGCTGAACGGCAATGCGATCGACGTGGGCTTCCTCGGCGATTCCGCGCTGCTCACGCTGGCCGCGCGCGGCGCGCCGGTGAAGGTCGTCGCCGTGTCGCGGCAGAGCCTCGACGGCGTCGCGATTCTCGTGCCGAAGGATTCGCCGGTGCGCACCGTGGCCGACCTGCAAGGCAAGACCATCGCCGTGTGGCGCGGCGCGTGGAGCCAGCAGCTCGTGCTGCGCGCGCTCGAACACGCGGGCTTGCGCGCGGATTCGGTCAAGTACGCGTACCTGATGCCGATCGATGCGACCAACGCGCTCGCGAACGGCTCGGTCGACGCCGTGTCGCTGTGGGAGCCGTTCGTCAGCACACTCGCGTTGCGGCAGGGCGCGCGGCCCGTGACGACCGCGCAGGGGCTGATGCCGGCGCTGAGCTTCGTCGCCGCGAACGAGCAGGCCGTCTCCGGCAAGCGCGCCGAGATCACCGATTTCCTGCGGCGCGTGGTGGCCGCGCGCCAGTGGGTCGACAACCACCCGCGCGAGTACGCGGACCTGTGGGCGAAGCGCGCGAAGCTCGAACCCGACGTCGCGTACCGCTGGCTCAACCATGCGAAGCAGCGCGTCGGCCCGGTCGACGAGACGGCCGCGAAGGACGCGCAGAACACGGCCGACTTCCTGCACAAGGCCGGCGTGATTCCGGTCGCGTACGACACGTCGAAGCTGCTCGACCGCTCGTATGCGGGCGCGTTCGCGGCGCCCGCGCAGAAGACGGCCGCCGCGCAGTGACCATGCGGCAGCAATCCCGACTTCCACGATTCCCGATCAAGCACCCCAAGGACATTCCGACATGCCAGTCGACATCATCGGCATGATCACCGCGACACCCGGCGCGGAGGTCGACGTACCGGGCGGCGCGGCCGTCCAGCCCGACTACGTGCGCCGCTTCGCGCAGGCGCACGAGGCCGCCGGCTTCGACCAGATCCTGGTCGGCCATTTCAGCAACGCGGCGGACGGCTTCATCGTCGCGTCGTTCGCGGCCGCCGCGACCGAACGCATCCGCCTCCTGCTCGCGCACCGGCCGGGCGTGATCGTGCCGTCGGCCGCCGCACGGCAGATCGCGACGCTCGACGTGTTCAGCGGTGGCCGGCTCGCACTGAACGTCGTGTCGGGCGGCGACGACGCGGACCTGCAGCGCGACGGCGATTTCGTTCCGCACGACGCGCGCTACCGCCGCACCCGCGAATATCTCGACGTGCTGAAACGGATCTGGCAGGCCGACGCGCCGGTCGACCACGAGGGCGCGTTCTACCGGCTGCGCGGCGCGTCGCCGCTCGTGAAGGGCGCGCAGCGGCCGCACGTGCCGATCTATTTCGGCGGATCGTCGCCGGCCGCGCTGGCGGTCGCGGGCGAGCATGCCGATGTCTACATGACGTGGGGCGAGCCGCTCGCGTCGGTGCGCGAGCAGATCGCGCGCGTGCGGGCTGCCGCCGCGCCGTTCGGGCGGGCGCCGCGTATCAGCGTGTCGTTCCGGCCGATCGTGGCCGACACCGAGGCGGCCGCATGGGAGAAAGCCGAGGCGATCCGTGAGCGCGTGCGCGCGGCGCGGCTCGCGAACGGCCAGCCGATCGCCGGTCATGCGCCGCAGAATGCGGGCTCGCAACGGCTGATGGCGGCGGCCGCGCAGGGTGACGTGCTCGACGAGCGGCTGTGGATGGGTGTCGCGAACCTGACCGGCGCGCGCTGGAATTCGACTGCGCTGGTCGGCACGCCCGAACAGGTCGCGCGGGCGCTCGGCGCATATTACCGGCTCGGTGTGTCGACGTTCCTGATTCGCGGGTTCGATCCGCTGGACGATGCGCTCGATTACGGGCGCGAGCTGATTCCGGCGATTCATGCGCACGTCGCGGAACTCGACCGGTATCACGCGGCGGTGACGGCGTAGGTCCCACCGCCCACGATGTTGCTTCGAAGCGCCCCGGCATGGCCATCGTGGAATGCCGGGGCGATGTCATGTCGGGCATCGCCCCATCGACGCCGTCAAAACGACGGCAACCCCGGCGGATTGGTTTCCGCACGCGCAATCGCTTCACTCTGCAGGCCCCAGCGTGCGAGCGCCTGCCCATAGCGGCCACTCCCGATCAGCGCATTCGTCGCGACCGTCAGCGCGGGCGCGAGCCCGCTGCCGCGCCGCGTCGCGATCGCCACGTCGGCGTTGGCCGGCCAGCCCGCATTGACGACGCCGACGCGGCGGATCTTGCCTGTGCGCGCGGCCTCGTACGCGAGCGACGCGTTCGGGTTCAGCTCCGCATCGGCACGGCCCGACAGCAGCGCGACGCGCGACGCCGCATCGTCGTCGAAGTAGAGCAGCTCGGCCGGCTTCAGCCCCTGCGCCACGTTGCGCTTGTTCCACTCGAGCAGGATGCGCTCCTGGCTCGTCCCCGCGCCGGTGATGATGCGCAGGCCGGCGATGTCCTTCGGCTCGGCGAGCTTCGCGATCGGGCTGCCGGTGCGCACGTAGAAGCCGTGCAGCCCGAGCCGGTAGGTCGTGAAATCGTATTTTTCCTTGCGCTTCTCGGTCACGCCGACGTTCGAGATCACCGCGTCGTACTTGCCGGACGTCAGCCCGAGCGGCCAGTCGGCCCACGCGATCGGCAGCAGCACGAGCGTGCGGCCGAGTGCGTCGGCGACGAGCTGCGCATAGTCGGGATCGGCGCCGACCACGGTGCGTGCGTCGGTCGCGTAGGTCGACACGGGCGGCGCATGCGGTGAAATCGCGACCGTGAACGCGCCGTCGCGAACCCAGCGGTAGCCGGCTGCCGCACGGATCGCCGCGTCGTCGGGTTGCGCGCGCGGGCGGCCGGCCTGGCGCGGATCGAGATCCGCGGTCGCGGCGGCAGCATGTACCGCGCGCCACGGAAGGCTGCCCGCTGCCGCGACCAGCGCGGCGGTCATGAACTGGCGTCGGTCGGTCATCGTGCGGCACCTCGCAGGTAGGCAGCGGCGCGCATCACAGCACCCGCGACAGGAACGCACGCGTCCGCGGATGCGACGGCGCATCGAGCACGACGGCCGGCGGCCCGGCTTCGACGATGCGCCCGCGCTCCATGAACAGCACGTTGTCCGCGACTTCGCGCGCGAAGCCGATCTCGTGCGTGACGATCACGAGCGTCGTGCCCGAACGCGCGAGTTCCTTGATCACGTCGAGCACCTCGTTGACGAGCTCGGGATCGAGCGCCGACGTCGGCTCGTCGAACAGCAGCACCTTCGGACGCAGCGCGAGCGCCCGCGCGATCGCGACGCGCTGCTGCTGGCCGCCCGACAACTGGCGCGGATACGCATCGGCCTTGTCCGCGAGGCCGACGCGCGCGAGCAGCGTGCGGGCGACGCGTTCGGCGGCGTCGCGCGTGATGCCGCCGACGACGACCGGCGCTTCGATCAGGTTCTCCAGCACGGTCAGGTGCGGGAACAGGTTGAAGTTCTGGAACACCATCCCGACGGCCGTGCGCCGCGTCAGCACGTCGCGCTCCTTCAGTTCGTAGAGCACGTCGCCGTCGCGGCGATAGCCGATCAGTTCGCCGTCGATGTCGATGTAGCCGTCGTCGACGCGTTCGAGATGGTTGATCGTGCGCAGCAGCGTCGACTTGCCCGAGCCCGACGGCCCGACGATCGCGGTCACGCTGCCGCGCGGCGCGACGAACGACACGTTGTCGAGCACGCGCTGCATGCCGAACTGCTTCGACACGCCATGCACGGCCACTTCGCCGCCGGCGCGCGGTGCGACGGCGGTCGCCGCGTCGCTATCGCCGTGGGCCTGCGCGACCGATGCCGCGCGACGGGACGCCACACGCCGCCACAGCGCGCCGATACGCGCAAGCGCGAACGTGATGACGGACGGCGGCGGATTGCGCAGCGCGCCGCGCGCATAGTGCCGCTCGACCTGCACCTGGATGGCCGACAGCACGGTCAGGATGATCAGGTACCAGACGGTCGCGACCATCAGCAACGGAATCACTTCGAGATTGCGGCGATAGATCACCTGTACCGTATAGAACAGCTCGGGCATCGCGAGCACGTAGACCATCGACGTGCCTTTCGCGAGCGAGATCAGGTCGTTGAACGCGGTCGGCAGGATCGCGCGCATCGCCTGCGGCAGCACGATTCGCGTGGTCTGGCGGCCGCGCGGCAGCCCGAGCGCGGCGGCCGCCTCGAGCTGGCCCTGGTCGACCGCGAGAATGCCGCCGCGAATCACCTCCGCGGAAAACGCCGCGTGGTTCAGCGTGAGGCCGAGCACGGCCGCGAGGAACGGGCTGATCAGGTCGGTGGTCGGCGTATCGAACCAGACGATGTCGGTGAACGGCACGCCGAGCCGCACATGCTCGTACAGGTAGCCGAGGTTGTTCAGGATCAGCAGCAGCACGATCAGCGGAATCGAGCGGAACAGCCACACGAAGGTCCACGCGCTCGCCGACAGCAGCCGCGAACGCGACAGCCGGGCCAGCGCGACGAACGCGCCGAGCACGAGGCCGAACACCGCGCCGAGCAGCGTCAGCACCAGCGTGCGCGCGAGTCCCGACAGCACCGGCGGCGACAGGAACCATTCGGCGAATACCGGCCAGCCCCATTGCGGGTTGCCGAGAATCGAGTGCAGGACGATCGCGATCAGCGCGACGGCGAGCACGGTGCCGGCCGTGCGCGACCGGTGGCGCGCGGGCACGATCCGGAAACGCGTGCCGGCGTCGCGCGCGCCGGGGGAAGAGAGCGGCGGCAGCGCGCCGCCGAGGTGGGTCGTGTCGCTCATGTCGGTGGAAATCCTCGAATCGGTCGGGCGTGCTGTTCTTCCTGCTGACGATCCTCGGCGCGCGCGGCGTGGTGGTGCGGCTGATTCCGGTGCAGATCAAGCTCGGGCTTGGCGCGTCGATCGGGTTGTTCGTGACGATGCTCGGGCTG